>NZ_CP027860.1:5705000-5971549 GCF_003015185.1 Ahniella affigens | reverse complement strand
CTCAGGCACGGAGTGTGTTTCCCATCCAATCGGCAGTAGGACCTGCCGTCGGACGTCCGCGTTCACTACGTTCCACTCCGACAGCACCTCTCGGACGATGCTCCGCTCAGCAGAAACGTCACCGGGCGATGCGATCATTACTTTGTAGACAACAGCGGAGTAGCTCATCGGGTGTATATGTCAGGCCTAGCGTTTGAGCTAACCGGCATTTTGCGGCGTAGGGCAATTGGGTTTCATTTCATTCTCGCCCGATTGCCCTACGTCGCAAAATGTCCGGTTGAGCGAATGGTTAGGCATCTCCGTCAATTGCGTCGGGTGCCTTTAATCATTCTCTCAAGCTGCCCTGAGACGATTGCTCGTAGTTCCTCGGAGTTACCGTAATATCTGACCCTCAAGGGCGCGATGTCAAAATGAAGCGAAGTTCCCTCTCTGGCTATCAGGAGTATGTCCAAAGCTTCATTTCCAACGCCGTGCGCATAGCCAAGCTCGTAGTAGACGTTTGGCCTCTCTCGCGTCAAGTCGCAAATAATGAATTCCGCTTGCTCTATAAGTTCGGTTATGTCTCCAAGAACAATACCTGAGCCAGGATTTTCATCAGCTCGCACTGCCGTAAGTTGGAGCTTTGCGCACTCATCTTTAATCGCAGCATACGCCTCGTCCATATCACTTCCTGCCAGCGGCATGATGACGAAGACAAGTCCTGGTTGAAAGTCACCTTGGTCGTCTGGGTCATAGTCGAGCCGACGAAAAGCCTGGTCTGCAAACGTTGATTTTCTGGACATTTGGGTGGCTCGGTGTCTAAGTTTGAGATGCCTAACGAAGCTGTAGAATGAGTGGCCTAGATCTTGCTTCTTTCGGTGGTTGAATTCAAGGGAGTCGGCGGTAGCAGGCTACAAGTATGTCGACATGAGCCCGCAGGTCGTTCCGGCGTTGATGGAGGATCAGCTTGCAGCTGGTTCGTTTACCACTGCGACACAATATCTGATGGATACACTGGAGTTGTTTGGATTCGACTCGCACTGTCGGCATGTCCGGACTGACGACAATCGGCATGTGTGGCCTCGGTGAGCGGCTTGCGCTGTTGGGGCATTCGTTGCTGGGACCAGACGAAGGGAGACTTGGCGGCGCAATTGATTCGCACCATGGCATGACGTTGCCAGATTGAACCTCACCCCGGATCAAGTCCGGGGTGACGACAATAGTTGGTCGGAGCGTGGGGCGCGGATTGCGCCGTGGGGGCCTTCGTTGCTGGGGCCACGAGAAAGGAGACTTGCTGGCGCCATTGATTCGCACCATGGCATGACTTCGCCAGATTGAACCTCACCCAGGTTCAAGTCCGGGGTGACACGTGGGAAGCAGTTTGCGCATGGCGGGGGCGAATCGTCATTTTGGTCATATATGTGAATGATCTACGTTAGACATGATCGGAGAACCCTGGGGTTCGTGGTCGAGCCTGCGCGAATGAGGCTTTCGGATCACCGTTGCGGTGCGGCGAGATTGCCCTGGATCCCGGAATCCGCTGCGCGGCTTCCAGGATGACGACAATAGTTCGCGAGGGCTCGGGGTACGGCTTGCGCCGTGGGTGCTTTCGTTGCCGAGATACGGTGATATGAGTCTTGGTGGCGCTATTGGTTCGCACCATGGCAGGTTGTCGCCAGATTGAACCTCACCCCGGATCAAGTCCGGGGTGAGAAGTGGGAGACAGTTTGCGCATGGAGGAGGCGGATCGTCATTTTGGTCATAGATGTGAATGATCTACGTTAAACATGATCGGAGAGCCTAGGGGTTCGTAGTCGAGCCTGTGCGAATGAGGCTGTCGGATCACCGTTGCAGTGCGGCGAGATCGCCCTGGATCCCGGAATCCGCTGCGCGGCTTCCAGGATGACGACAATGGTTGGTGAGTGCGCTAGGCGCGGCTTGCGCCGTCGGGGCTATCGCTGGTCGGATTTGGCGACGCGAGGCTCGGTGGCCTCGTCGTCCGCAATTCGAGGTGGCGTTGCTTCATCGATTCGCACGATGGCACGATTTCGTCAGATTGAACCTCACCCCGGATCAAGTCCGGGGTGACGACAATAGTAGGTGGGGGCGCGGGGCGCGGCGCGCGAATTGCGCCTCGCCGGCTATTGGTTGCGCTGCCTGTTGTCTGCGACGACGCGGGGCTGGGCTTGCTTAGTCCGCCGGCTGCTTGGCGAGCTCAAGGCGCACCGCAGCTAGCTCCTCATCCACGCTGTCGCGTTGTGCCTCAAAGTGGCGGGCCACCAACACATCAGGTTCGATCGCTGCATCGGGCGTGCTGAAATCATAGCGGCTGGCCAGAAGCGGGATATCTACGGAGACACCGCTGTTCGGCAGGGTCACCCAGGTCAACTGTCCGCCGTTTAGGCCGCGTTGATTGCCGCCCGTTGTTTGGCCCACCAAAGTGGCGGTGCCCGCCATTCGAAACAGCTGCGCCGCCATAAAGCCGGCTGAGCTGTTTTCGCCGCTGATGAGTACGAACACGCGGCCGCGGTAATTCGGATCTAACGGCGCGAAGGTTTGTTCGCCTTTCGCTTTGGGCAGGAATTCCAACATGCCCTTCTGTGGGCCGTCGGTGATCGGGCGGACTTGGCCGGTGCGGTCGAAGAAGCTGTAATCCCAGGTGTCCAGATACTTGGCCAGGATGTAGGGCACGCGTTCGTAGCGGGTCGCGGATTGCTCGGAGCGGATTTTGACCGGGGCATGCAGCACGTGTTGCACGAGTGCGGCAGCAATCGCGCCGTCTCCGCCTTCGTTAAGGCGTAGATCAATGACGAGGTTCGGTACATTCTTCGCATTGAGCTCGGCAAAGTGCGTCGTAAAGAATGCCTGCCAATCGAAATCGCTGTTATAGAACGAGAACGTTGGCAAGGTCATGATCGCTAAGTCTCCGTCCATGCGAAACGTCCACGCTTCGGAGTCGGGTGCGCGATCTTTGCCGGCGAGGCGTTCTTGGCGCGTCTTGAAACTGACTGCGGCGACGCTGACTTGCTGCGTACGGCCGCGATCTTGAAATTCGATCTGCCATCGGCCGTTCTTCGGCGGGCTCAACAGCGGCCACAAGATATCCATCTGGCTGTAGTCGAAGCGGTCGTGGCTGATTTGGCGGAGGCGTTTGCTGTCGCTGTTGCCATCGGCGCGCAGGTACGGCCAGAGTCGGTCGCGAATCTCGGTGGGTGTCTGCCCATTGATGCGGAGGATGTCGGCGCCAACCGGTACGTTTGCATCCGCGCTGGAGATCACCAGAAAGCGGTTCTCGACCCAAATCACTTTGAACGGCAACTTGTTGGCCTTCTCCAGCAACGCCACCTTGATCGGGCCTTCCTGGTTCAGCACGTTGGTCCAGGTATGCCCGCAGCGGATGCTCGCTGCCAGTTTGCTGGCGGCGAGATAGAGATCGGTGACGGTGGTCGCCTTGGCGATTTCAGCGTCGAACTGTTGCTGATCCGCCAGCCATTCGGCTTCGGTTTGGTATTTGGTCAGGCCGGGGTGAAGCTCGTTCAGCGCGCGCTTCAGGACGCGGGCATCCTGCATTGCGGCCTCGGCGCTGATCGTTTCGACGCCTGGGGGCGGGTGTGCGAGGGCGCTGCTGACCGTGAGTAGCAGGCACAGGGCGGCCACGATGAGGCTGTTGGCAAAACCGGATCGGCGATAGAACGCAGCGGGGATGGCGGACATCTTTGGCTCCTGAAGGACCCGACTATCGTCGTCCTCAGCCCGCCCGGACGCGCCTCAAGACCCTGATTTTCCGCAGAAATGTATGATTTGAGACGGTGCCTGGATTCTGCGCCTCGCACCTGCGACAACCCTGCGGTCACTCCGCCTGCCGCTGAGCCGCATCGCGGTACGCCGATGGGGTCAGCCCGGTATAGCGCTTGAAGCAGCGATTGAAACTCGCCTTGGAGCTGAAGCCACATTCCAGCGCCAGGTCCAGGAGCCCGGATTCAGGCGTGTCGATCAGCTTATGGCTGACTGCCTCGACCCGCAGCCGATTGATCAGTTCGTTGAAATTCATACCGAGACCGTCGTTGATTGCCTTCGACAGATCGGTCGTGTTCGTGCCGAGCTTCCGGGCCAGACTCGCCAACGTGAGCTCCGGATCCCGCCACCACCCTGCCGCAACCAATCGGTCCCGCCATGCGTTAGCGCGAGAAGGCCAGTCTGGTTCAGACCGGGTCGCCGGTTCTGGCAAAGGCCGCTCTGGCAGGGGTACGCGGGCCGCCAGTGGCGCTGGGTCGATTGCACCAAACACCGGAAACTGATGCCGCGCATGCCGATACCCCTCGGTGCCCAGGTAGTACACCAGCAGCCCCAGCCATACATAAAACGGAAACCGCTGGAAGTAGTCCAGCTCCATGATCCAGTGATCGATCAGAACCATCGCGAGCCAAAACACCAGCGTCAGCGCGAGCGCGAGCAGAAAGTGTCGGAACCAGTCCATTCTGTGCTCTTCGAGCTGGCTGTGATGGGTGGCCAACCAATCCTGGTAGCGACGGTAGTGCTGATGTGAGCGCCACCAGTAGTAGCCGATCGACATGAACGTGAGTTCGACCAGGATGGGGCCGATCAGCGGCACCTCCCAGGTGTCATCCCAGTCATTCTTGAACGCGACGGGCTGCGCGAAGATCACCGTGTAGTAAATCGCCTGAACGAACACGGGCACAAAATGCCAGGCTTCCCGTGGGCGCAGGGGTTGTCCGCTGAGTTCGCGGACGTGGGCGTAGATCAACGGCCCAATCGCGAGCGACCAGTTGTACGGAAAGAACGACAACCACGGATAGGCGTCGTAGAACCCCGCGTAGCCGATGATGTACGGGAACATCCTGAGCACGATCACGACAAGCAGCAAGGCGAGGAATCGGTTTGCCCGTCGATTGGCGGGACTGAACCAGAGCAGGCTGGCGATCAGCAGCCCAAACAAGGCGCCGATCAGCAGGGTGATGCTCATGCTGCCGAACTGGATCATCTGACTCGTGGCGTAGGGGGAGCGCAAACCTTAGCAGCTGTGCCGTATTGGGCTGAATGTCCCCGCCGCGCTCAGCGAATGCACCCTCCGGATCATGAGCCGAAAGGAGTTTCAGGCCTGGAGCGAAGCGCAGCCACGCATTGCGCTCGCGCTGCCGGCGGACCTCGGCCGCATGCTGTCGCGCAGTGCCCGCTCGATGCTGTTTGAAATCCAACATATGGGGTGACGGGTGGACCCGCTCCCAAAGGCAAATATTCCGCAACGCAATAAGCGGTTGGGATGCCCCGGACGTATGCTGCAAGCGTATTCATGAACGGCCGTTCATGATTTTTGTTGCACTGCACAAAACACTTTGCTAGAGTTTCGTGGTAACCCGCTCATGGTGAGCGTGGAGGGCAAAGCAATGTTCGAACAGTTCAACACCAAGCTGATTGAAGCCAGCAAGCAGTTCGCCGATGCCTCGTTCAAGGCTCACGGCCTCGCCATGGAAGGTTTCGAGAAAGTTGTCGGCATTCAGATCGCCGCTCTGGAAGAGCGCGTGAATGCAAACGCCGTATTCTTTGGCAAGGCTACCGAAGCCCGTGGCCTCGAAGCCGCGAAGTCGCTGCTGCCGGAATCGATCGCGCTGACCCGCGAAGCGACCGAAGCCACGATCGCGCGTTCGCAGGAAGTCATCGGCGTCGTCACCAAGACCAACGAAGCGATCACGGCCCTGTTCAAAGGCCAAATCGAAGCCGCCAACGAAGCATTCGTGAAGCCGGCTGCGAAGAAGGCCGCGAAGTAATTCGCGCAGCAAGCGGTCTCATGACCGCTTGCTTGGCGGACGAACGGTCATCGGCGTCGCCCGAGCGGCGTGTCAAGCGCCTTTCGACCTACATCCGCTGACGGTGAACTTTTTCGTTCACCGAGCTGTCAGTGAAGCCTGTGTAAGCTTCCCGTCAGTAGCAAAGTTTGCGTGGAAGACGTTGCGCATAGTCCTCCCTCCCCTTTGTATTGCGCGCAACGTCATTTGAGGCCAGCGAGAAATCGCTGGCCTCGTTTTTTTCCGGATCGGAAACGTTTCAGATCGATGACAACGAGCGTGGCGTCGGCACTCAGGCGCGCACGGCTTTGACGCGCTTCGCGACCGATCGCTTGATCACATACACCGACGCGGGTGGCACATTCCAAATGGTCCAGCCGGTGCGGCGCGCGTGCAAACCCAAGGCTTTCATGACTTCGCGCTTGACCGGGCACGTTGGGCCATACGTGAATTGCACGAGCCGGCCCTGAGGCGCCAGCACGGCAAATGCCGCTTCGAGAATGTCCTGCTGCAACTCTTTCGACATCGACAGTAAGCCGAGCCCCGAAACGATCACGTCAACCTCACCCGGCGCACAGAAGTGGGCTTGCTCGACCACTTTGGGCAACTCCCGCGCATCGGCGCACACTACGTTCGCCTGCGGGAACCGGGTGCGAAGATGCAGGTGCAAGGTCTCATTCAACTCGAACACAAGCAGGCGCTCGCCCGCGATACCGTGCTCCAGCAGCGCCTCGGTGAATACCCCCGTGCCGCCCCCGAGTTCGACCACATACTTCGAATCCTTCGGAACTTCGCGCATCATCTCCGCGGCCAACTCTTTGCTGCTCGGCGAGATCGCTGCGGTGGTCAACGGCGCCTTCAGCCACTGCTGGAAAAAGGTCCAGGCAGTCTCCGCCTGGGCGCGTCTGGCCTTCAGGGTGGCTTTGAGTTTGTCCGTCTTGATAACCATGCATTCGTTCCACAAACGCCGGTGATCATACGGGAAGCCGTTTCCTTGTCTACCCGGTACGGCCAAAACGGGCCCCTCGCCGGGGTAATCGACCCCGCCCCGGCTTTCTTTGCCCGGGCGATTGCCATACGCTCGCGGCCACTCGCAGGAGACCCTGGATGGCCAAGATTCGCATCGCCCTCGCCCAGTTTGATTTTCACGTTGGCGCGATTGACGCCAATGCCGACCGGATGGTCGCGCTGGCCGAAACGGCGCGGCAGGGCGGCGCCAAACTGATTCTATTCCCCGAATGCGCGCTGTCCGGGTACCTGGCCGAAGACTTGTTTCTGCGCCCGAGTTTCGTGCAGACCTGCGACCGTGAGCTGGCCAGGATTGTGCCGCTGATTCAGGGAATCGATGCCGTCATCGGCCATCCGATCAGCGAAGGCGACCAGTTTTTCAACGCGATGAGCTGGATCCGGAATGGTCGAACCCTCGTCCGTTATCGCAAGCAGGCGCTGCCCAACTACACGGTTTTCGACGAAAAGCGTTACTTCGACGCTGGTGATCAGGCCGCCGTCGTCGAGATCGATGGCGTCCGGTTTGGCCCATTGATCTGCGAGGACATCTGGGAGGAATTTCCGGCCCGCCGGGCGATGCAAGCCGGCGCCGAGGCACTATTGGTGATCAATGCGTCACCCTTTGACCCGATCAATCGCGCGCGCCGGCATCAGGTCGTATCGGCCCGCGCGAAGACCCATCAGGTGCCCATCGCTTACGTCAACATCGTCGGGGGTCAGGACGATCTCGTGTTTGATGGCGGCGCGTTCGTGGCCGCGCCCGATGGCAGCCTGAGCCCGCCGGCTCCGGCGTTTGAAGACCACTTGCTGTACGTCGACTATGATTCGGAGGCGCGGCGCTTTGAACCGCTGAACTGGCCCAAGCCCGAGGCGTCCGATGATGCGCGCCTGTACGCCGCCCTGGTCCGGAGTATTCGGGACTATGTGGACAAGAACAAATTCCCGGGAGTGCTGCTCGGCCTGTCCGGCGGCGTCGATTCCGCACTCACTCTGGCGCTCGCGGTCGATGCCTTGGGCAAGGACCGGGTCACGGCGGTGATGATGCCGTCCCGTTACACGTCTGATTTGTCCCGGAACGAAGCGGCCACGCAGGCCGAGATGCTCGGCGTGGCCTATCACGTGGTGCCGATCGAGCAACCGTTTCAGGCGTATCGCGACACCCTGGCACCGCTGTTTGCCGGGCGCGCACCGGACATTACCGAAGAAAACCTGCAGGCCCGAATCAGGGGCATGATTCTGATGGCCCTGTCGAACAAATTCGGCGCCATGGTGCTGACCACCGGCAACAAGAGCGAGATGGCCTGTGGCTACGCCACGTTGTACGGCGACATGTGCGGTGGCTTTGCGCCGTTGAAGGATGTGTACAAGACCGAAGTCTGGGATCTGTGCCGCTACCGAAACACCGTATCGCCCGCCATTCCCGAAGTCGTCATCACCCGCCCACCATCGGCCGAGCTCCGCGACAACCAGACCGATCAGGACTCACTGCCGCCCTATGAGATGCTCGACCAGATCCTGATGCGCTACATCGAGCACGACAAATCCCGGGCCGAAATTATCGCCGAAGGGTTTGACGAGGCCACCGTTCAGCGCGTCGTCCGGTTAGTGCTTCGAAACGAGTACAAGCGCCGACAGTCGGCGCCGGGCCCGCGCATTACCCGCAGGGCGTTTGGCCGTGACCGCCGATATCCGATCACCACTGGCTGGCGCTGACCGTCCATCCGGAGCGACGCGGCAGAACACCCCGGGGTGACGCGCGGTGATCGGGGCTTCTGGCACCGAAGTTGATCTGAATTCGGCCGGGAAGACATTGAGAAATGCCGCCTGTCGGTGTTCCAATCCGGAGGTCGGGACGCGGCGCCACGTCCGCCTGGTTGCCGGCACCCACCACCTGATCGATGTGGAGCACCGCATGAACACTCGGATCCTGGGCCTCGCCCTGCTGTGCCTCGCCGCCATTGGCCATGCCGACGCCGCCGCACGGCGACCCGCCGGCTTCTACGCCGACTATGCCAAGGTCACCAACCGTGAGTATCGCGACTGGAACAAGGCGTTCCGCGAAGCGCGGGCATTGGAGGAAATCGCCGATGGTCTGAACCAGATGGTCCGGATTCCCACAGCCGTTGCGCTGACGTTCGACGAATGTGGCGAATCCAATGCCTTCTACGACCCGGACGAACAGCGCGTCACCATGTGCTTCGAAATGGCCGAGGAAGTCGTCGAGATGTTTGCCGACGAGAAATCCGAGGACGAGCTCGATGACCTGGTTGCCGGCACGCTGCTCTTTTTCCTGGGCCATGAAGTCGGTCATGCGCTCACGCACGTTCTCGATCTGCCGATCACCGGCAAGGAAGAGGATGCGGTCGACCAACTTGCAGTCCTGCTCCTATCTGATGGCAGTGAAGATTCCGAGAGCGCCCTGGTCGCCGTATCCGAGACATTCGCTCGATGGTCTGACGAAGAAGAAGCCGACGACGACACATTCGCGGACGCGCATTCGCTGAACTCGCAGCGGCTCTACAACATCCTGTGCTGGTCCTACGGCCGAGATCCGGAAGCCTATAGCGATCTCGTCGACGATGGGTTTCTGCCCGAAGATCGCGCCGAGGGCTGTGCCGACGAATACGATCAGCTCAGCCGATCCTGGGGCCGGCTGCTCGACGATCACTTGGTGGCCGACGCGCCGCCTGCCCGCAAGGTGATCAAGAAACGCTCAGGTGGCAGTCAGCGCTGACCCAACGGCCCGCATCGGGATCAGTGTTCATGTCGGCGATATTCTGGCGCTAAGGCAACGCGCCGGTTGACGCCCGAGCCAGTGCGCCCCATGAGTACGCTGTTGCAAAAATCCGGGTTTGGTAGCAGTCTGCGGCGAACAGGCAATAGCTCCCTTTCAGACAGGACCAATCATGCAACGCTGGGTCAAGCTTCCAAATGGCAACGTCATCGATGCCAATCGCGTCATGCTGATCACCAAGCCGGAGTCGTACCCAAAGATGGACGACGACGGCAATGACGGGTTCGAGTGGGCCGTCACGATTGGTACCGGTTTCTCCAGAGACACCCAGGTGATGGTCACCGGCACGAAGGACGAAATCGCGCTGGTCATCAAGAATCTGATCGGCGCGGGCTCGTAGTCGCAACCAAACAGGGTGGGACGCTGATCAAAAACGTCATGCCAAACGCGCCGGGCCGAATGTTCCGAGTGCCGCTGCGATTCACGGCGGCGACGCTTCTGGTCGGGCTGCTCTGGCTCCTGTTGCTGGTCATGTCCGGTCTGGCGCCAGCTGCCATCGGCTCCATCGATCGGCTGCCCTTGCTGCTCGCCGCACTGGCGTTTTTCGGCTTTGCGGCACGCCGTGCCAAAGGGCGCGAACATCTGGCGTGGACCTGCCTGACGTTGGCAATCGCGGCAATACTTGGCGGTGAAATCAGTTGGGCCGTAGCGTTCTTCCAATCGCGCAGCAACCCGGCCTTTGGCGTCTCCGACTATTTCTATCTGAGCTATTTTCCGCTCATTACCGCCAGTATTCTGCTGTTGCCGAAACACTTGCAGTCGCGCGCCGAAACGGTGCGGTTCTTGCTCGATGCTGGCATCGTGGTAGTTGGTGGCGGCATGTTGATCTGGTTGCTGGCCATTGCACCCGGGCTGGCACGACAGTCCGATCCGCGTGCCGGCGTGGTGGCGCTGGCTTACGCCATCGGCAATCTGCTGACCATTGTGGCCGCCGCTACCATGTTGCTTCGCCTGCCAATTGGCAGCGCGCGGCAGGTCTACCTGTTTCTCGGCCTCTCGCTGCTTGCCAGCCTGGCCGGCGACTTGACCTGGATTCTGCAGCAATTGCTGAGCAGCGATACGACGGTTCCAACGTGGCCACGGATCTTCTGGTTCCTGCAGGCCTTGCTCCTGGTCGCCGCGGGTGAGTGGCACTACCGGTTTCACCCGGATTGGTCGCAAGCACCGATTCGGCGGCAGGCCTCGCTGCCAGCGCTGCCCTATCTCTTTCTGTTGATCGGCTATGGTCTGATTGCCGTGATGGCCTGGAGCGGGCAGCTCGGCACACTGCGCATGCTGCTGGTTGGCGGCTTGGTGTTGACGGTGTTTGTGGTGCTGCGCCAGGCGCTGGCGCACCATTTGCATAGCCAGCTACAGGTCGAGCAGGACCGCCTCGCTTCTGAGTCGAAGCTCGCCAAGCTGATCGAGAACGCCGCCGAAGGCATTGCCGTGCTGAACGCAAACTATCGGATTCTGTATGCAAGCCCGGCGGTGGGACGCTTGTTGCGGCTCCCGGTGGCGCGCCTGCTCGATCGTTCGATTCTGGAGTTCCTTGCACCGGACGACGCCGATTCACTGCGACAGTCGCTGGCCGAACTGGGCGGGATCACAGGCCGCAGCAGTCGCAAGTTGATGCTGCGACTGCTGCCGCAAGGGTCGGGCATGATCTGGGTCGAGATCACGATGAGCGATCGTCGCCGGGACCCAGAGCTCGCCGGCATCGTCCTCAATCTGCGTGACGTGACCGAGCACCACCAGCTCGAAGACCAGATGCGCTTTGAGGCTCTGCATGACGCCCTGACCCATCTGCCAAATCGCGATCTGTTTCTGGACCGGGTGACCAGGGCGCTGAGCGGGGCTCCCGTCGGTCAACACGGCGTGTTGGTCCTGGCGCTGACCGCACTGCGGCAGATCAATGACAGCCTGGGCCACAGCTTTGGTGATCAGGCCCTGATCCTGACGGCCGAGCGGCTGCGCCAGACGCTTGGTACCGACACGGCGTTGGCCCGCCTCAATGCAGAAGAATTTGCGGCGTTGCTGGACGCTTCGGTCCTGGATCATCGGATCGATCAGATTCATGCGGCCTTTGCCGAGCCGTTGCAGCTCGGCCAGCACCGAATGCCGGTGAGCCTCGACATTGGCGTCGCTTTGAGCCGAACGGGCGCCACCGCACACGAATTGCTTCGGGACGCAGACACCGCCTGTTCACGCGCGCGTGATCAGCATGGCCCCAAGCGCTACGAACTGTTCGCCGTGGAGCAGCATGAGCAGGCGATGGCCTGGCTTGCCTTGCAATCCGCGTTACCGGAAGCCATGGCGCAAGGCCGATTCCAAGTACAGCTCGAACCCATCATTGGTTTGATTGACGGTTTTCCGTTTGGCCTGCGGCCCAGGCTCCGATGGTCTGACCCGGCCCGTGCGGCGTTTCCGATTGAGCGCGTCCGCGAAGTGATCGCGAGCGGCAACCCGCTCGGGTTGAAAGTCGCGGAGTGGGTTATCAGCGCGGCCGAGCGCGAGTATGCGTCGGTACTGCGTTTCCTGCCGGCGGCAGCATCGCTATCGCTATTGACACCGGTTAACGGCTCTCTGCTACTGCTCGGTGGTTTGGCCGAACGCACGCAGCAACGAACCGACGAACTCGGAATTCCACCGGTAAACTTGATGTTCTCGGTGACCGAGACCACCTTGTTTAGCGAGGGCGGCCAGGGCTTTCAGCGTTTGCGCGAATTGCGACAAGTGGGTGCGCGTTTGGCACTCGCGAATTTCGGTGGGCGTGGCTCCTCGCTCGCTGCATTGCAGGAGCCCATGTTCGACACCATTGTGCTGGCTCGCGATCTGGTTGCCCGGCTCGGCCCCGGGTCACGCGCCAACGCGCTCGTCCGCGGCGTTATCGCAGCCGCTGAGGCGGTCGGCACCCGCGTGATTGCAGCGGGCGTAGATTCCGAAGCACAGAAAGAGTTCCTGATCGATCAGGGCTGCGTCTATGGGCTTGGGCAGGCTCTGTCGAAGGCCATGCCAGCCGAGCATCTCTTGCCCTGGCTAGGTGGCCGCTATCATGAGCGGGAAGCGCGCTGAGCGATCAGACCCTCGCTGAACAAGGCTCGCTACGGGACTCAATACACCCGTCACAACTTCATATTCATGATCGACTTGGCCAAGTGCCTGCCGCGAATGCGACAATGCTGTTTTCGCCACAGGATTACCCATGTTTACGGGATTAGTTCAAGCCATGGGCACGATCATCACGACCGAAACCCGCGGCGGCGACTGCCGCCTGTTGGTCGACAGCCGCGATCTGCCCGGTATCACTACAGTCCAATTGGGTGACAGCATCGCGCATGCCGGCGTTTGTCTGACTGTGGTCGGCAAGGACGGCACGATGCTCGCCTACGACGTGTCCATTGAGACATTGTCACGAACCACGCTGCAACACTGGCAGGCGGGTCAGCGCGTCAATCTGGAGGGCTCACTCAGAATGGGCGATGCATTAGGCGGCCACTTGGTCAGCGGTCATGTCGACGGCGTCGGGCAACTGGTGGACCGGCAGCACGATGCACGCGCGATTCGGATGCGCTTTCAGATGCCCGTCGCGTTGGCGCCATTCATTGCGGAAAAAGGTTCGATTGCGGTTGATGGCGTGAGCCTGACTGTCAACGCCGTGACCCGCGACACATTCGACGTCGCGATCATTCCGCATACTGCGGTCGTTACCACGCTTGGACTCTGCAACGTTGGCGACCCGGTAAACCTGGAAATCGACTTGATTGCCCGCTATGTCGCGCGCATGCGCGCATTTCAGTAGGCGGCATCCGCGTTGGGAGATCACGAACGCCAAGTCCGCGCAAGTGCTGATTCGTAAAACTTTGCAGGATCAGTGCAGACTGGATCACAGAATTTCGTCAGCAATCGTCAACGATGGCTGTACACACTTGGCGAAAGTGCGATTTCTCGGGAAAGTCGGATGATGGCAAATGATCTGATAAATACCTTGAAACGATTGCATTTGGGCGGACTGCGACAAACCAGTATCAACCGGCTGCAGCACGTGCTGTTTGGCGGGATGCTGGTGCTGCTGGGGCTGGGCTCAGCCTTTGCCCAGCAGTTGGAACGCGCCCCCGACACGGCATTTCGCTATCTCAGTTGGAACGTGTCGCGCGAGAATTTTATTGAGCGCCAGTCCGACATGTTGGCGATCTTGCGCGCCGCCAAGGCCGACGTGATCATGCTCGACGAATTACCCAAAGACGTGACGCATGAGTCACTCGTCACATTCGCCACCAAGATCGACGGCGACACGTGGCAGGTTGTGCTGGGTCAGGGTGGTGGCATCTACCAACGCGCTGCGGTGATCTCCCGCCAGCCGAGTCGACGCCTCGACGCCTTTGATCAACTGGGTTATGCCGATTCGCATCGGCAGGAATGGTTGGCCGACGCCGGCTTGGAACGCCGCAGTCTGGAATTCAACCTGAGCCTCGGTATTCCCGTAGCCGCAGCAGAGCTTGAGTTCACGCCGTTCACATTGATCGTAGTGGGCATGGACCTGCAATGTTGCGGCAACAGTCCCGGCGCCTGGCAAGAACGCCGGCGACGTGCTGAGACCATGACGATCCGAGACACGCTGGACCAGACCTGGACGCACCAAACCGCCGTGATCGTATCGGGCGACTTCAACAACGTTCAGGGCATGATGCCGGTCGAAACGATTGCCGGAGCGCATCTTGCTGATCCGAGCCGACATTTGCGGCGCGCCGAAGCCGTGCGCCCGGATGGCCAGACCGATTGGACCTGGGACGGCCGTAACACCGAGTTCCCGTCGCGCCCACTCGATCATGTGCTGTACAGCGATGCATTGAGCGTGCTTAACGCCCTGGTGCTGGATACCGAGACATTGCCGGACGCCACACTGAAAGCGAATGACTTGACGAGCGACTTGTCGAACCACTGCTCGGATCATCGCCCCGTCGTGGTTGATTTTGGCTGGGCAGTGCAGGTGCCACCGAGCCGCATGGAGCCACCTGCGACGCCGTAGTCATTCCGCCCAAGTCGTCGCAGCCGCAAAAGGCTTCGGAATCAGAAAGCCAGATCACGTCGCCGCGATTGCGGCATCCGACGCGGCGGAACAGTTGGTGCAATACACAGTGCCCAGTCGTTGGTGATATCGCACCTCGGTCCCGGGCTCGATGATCGCCTCGCAATGATCGCAAAGCGTCCCGCTGTCCAGCGTCGTCACCGCCAAACCGTCCACGGTAAGCGCGACGCCATCGATCTGCCTTGGGACGGACGCTGCCTTCACGATATCGGCTCGGAACCGTTCTTCCAGCGCGTGGCAGTGGCTGAGCCAGGGCTCTTGCACGCCTTGCTCGATCAGCGCCGCGCGCATCAAGCCCAGTCGATAATCGAACAAGTCGTCGGAGATCACCATCCAATGATGGGCATTGCGCGGCCGCTGCCCAAAGTAGTCGCGACTGCCCGTGATCAGACTCTTGAGAAATGAATATTGCTTCTCGATGAGCCGCTGCTGGGTGACGCCTCGAAAGTATGGCGACAGCAGCGGATCGGCGAATACTCGCGCGTAAAAAACTCGGAGCGCGGCTTGCAAGAGCCGCCCTTCCGCGAGCGCTGCCCAAAGTTCCGGATTTGCGGTGGGCACACCGTCCTCAACCCAGCGTCTCCGAAACCGCTCTACCACAATTTGCGCCGCCGGGATCCCGCGCGCGCGGAGCGCGTCACGCGCCGAATCAACCATGTCGGGCCGACCGGCTATTGCAACGACGAGACCCGGCGCCCAATCGAGTCGGTCGAACTGCGCGGTGACGCGACCTTCTGCGATATCGGGGACCCGCTCAGCGCTCAGGCACGGCACATACCGGAACCCATCATGGGCCGACGCCAGCGCCTGCAACGTGTCGTGCAGATACAAGCCATCCCGTCGGCGTGCGCCATGGACAAACTGAATGCGTCGACGCGGCGACGCCAGCAGCGCCTCATGCGCGAGCGCCAACAACGGCGCGGCGCCGGTTCCCGTTGCCACCATCAGTACCGGCCGATCGGGTGCAAACCCTTGCAGACTCAATTCGCCCGATGGCGCGTGCATCGAGACGGTGTCGCCTGGCTGCACGTCGGTGCACAACCAAGCGCTCACCAACCCGCGAGGGCGGTACTGAACGTGAAGATCGAGGAAGTAGTCATGTTTCGGCAAACTCGCGATTGAGTAGGGCCTGGCCGTGCCACTGGGATGCACCACCTGGATATGCTGACCCGGCTGAACGTTCAGATTGCAATGCGGCTCAAAGCGCAGCAGCAGCACGTCGCCACTCAGCACATGGCGCTCAACCAGCACCGCATCGAACGCGATGTCGGCCGGATCTGGACGAAACATCTTGAGATCGTCCTCTGGCCGGCACTTGCAAGGCAGGAAATAGCCTTTGGCGCGGAGTGAATCGCCCAGTCCGGCTTGCGATGCCTTGGGCAATTGAGCGCCCGGCGCCCGCATCATGCAAACGTGACAGGCGCCAGCCCGACACGAGAATTGCAGCGCGACGCCTTGCCGAAGGCAGGCCTCGAGAACAGTTTCGCCGGCACCAACGGTGATGGCATTTGCGTCGTACCAAACTGTGGCCATTGCCGCTAGGCCAGCATCTCGGCGAGCTTTTCGGCGGTCTTGCGTGCTTCGATCAGAATCCGGCCCAGCTGAGCATGGGCACCACAGGATACGGCCAACACAATTTGCTGGTTGACTCGTACGAGCAGCATTGAACCCTGATGACCTGCGACCAGTAGCTGCTGCAGATCGCCGCGCTCAATTTCGGAAGAGGCGCGTTCAGCCAACATCAGAAGGGACGCACACATCGCTGCATAGCGCTCGGTATTCACGCCGGCAGACAGCACCGACGCGATCATGTTGCCATCACCAGTCATGACGGCCATCGAGTCCAACTCTGGCACCGCGGCGATAGCGCCGCGGAGCAGAGAGCGAACTTGTGACAACGTGATGCTGGTCATCTTGCCAAGTGGCAGTTCGGACACAGGGGTCCCTCAGTAACGACGCGATTGCGGGCAGACAGGATCAGATCGAGACTTCAATTTCAGGCATCGCGCTACGTACTTTGGTTAGCACCATCCCAAGATTCGCCGACTTCCGACACACGAAGCACGCGACCTGTTCCTGGCTCTTCCGCGAGCGGGCAAACACGTGGATCAGGTTTTCACTGTTGACGATCATTTCCTGGAAGTAGTGCTGCCCCGTGTCCGCAACGCCACGTGCCTTCTTGAAGATGCGCTCGATCGTGACAACGTTCGGGCCCTGAAACATGTCTGAAGTCGCGGCAGCAAGGAGGTCCATCACTTCGCTGGGATGCGAGTCGACGGTCTTTACCCCGAGCAACATGCCGCTGCTGAGGTCCACATAGCCGGCGGCTACGCATTCTGGAATGGTGGTGATGGCTTTCTGCAGGGCAGCATCGAGATTGCTCATGGGTGTTTCCTCGGTATGGTGCTACGGGTTGGGACCCACGCCAGCCGCGTGGGGTAAGTACACGTGACGATCGGCGTGTGCCGAACTCGGAAGTTGCTGAGCCCAGTGGGCGAAATCGTTCAGAAACCGCACTTGCGCGGCCGACTGGATCCACTTGGGTTCGAGTTGCCTGACGCCATCGATTGCGTCAATGGCCGTTTGTCCGCGCCAGATTCGATAGGCGGCCAGAACCGTGCCGGTACGGCCATGACCGGCACGGCAATGCACGGCGACGATTTGCCGTTCGGTCAGCCAGTGATCAAGCAGCTGGCAGATTCTGAGACACTGCAAGAACTCCGGCGCGTCCATATCTGCGATCGGCTCCCACGTCGCCTCGATGCCGCGAGCGCGCAACGCCTGCTCACAAGACAGCGGCCGCTCCAGCAAAGTCAGCAGCTTCGTGACCCCCACGCGGGCAAGTGCATCCAGATCGCGATCCAGATCATCAAAGACACCGGGCTGCGGGGTTCCCGCCAGACGACCGCGCTCCAGCCAGACGAACCCTCTGGGTCCAGCCCATGCGGATACCGCTTCGCGAACAAACGGTGGCAGGGCGGGCGGCCGTGGTGTGTCGTCGTCCAACGATGCCGGATCCGCATCCGGACTGGCGACCAAGCATGTTCCGGTGCCAACGAATGCACGTGCTGCAACCGATGCCGGTGACTCGAAGAACTGCCGGGCATCGGCGATCTCCTGAATTCGACCACCGGCCAACAGGGCGACGCGCTGCGCATGAGACTTAGCAAGATCTTGCTGATGCAACGCAATCAGGATTGCTGATTGCGGCTGCTGCGCATGCAACGCGGCCATCACCCGCTCGGCACCAGAATCGTCGAGACCAGCGGTCGGCTCATCAACACACAGCAGCGCAGGCGCGGCAATGCTCTGCCTTGCAATAGCAAGCAACCGCTGCTCGCACAAATCCAACTCAACCGCTGGCATTTGGAGATGCCCTCGGAGTCTGCCAAGTCCGCTGCATTCGAGATGATGGACGATGCGGTCACGTTGCTCGTGCCACGTCAGCTGCCCACGGTTGGGTAGGTGACTCGCAAGATTCTCTTGAACGCTTGCCGTCAACATCCGCGCGTTCTGCGATACCAGAGCTGGATAAGGGCCCTGACCCAGGGCCTGGCCTTGATACCGAAGGTCACCCCATAGCTTGGCCGAAGCGTTCTGCTGCGCAATCCCGGCCAGCACGCGCAGAAGGCTCGACTTGCCACTCCCCATGGGCCCCATCAGCGCAAGCATTTCGCCAGCTTGAACTTGCAGAGACAGGTCGGACAGCACGAGTCGATTCCCGTAGCAGAGACCCAGTGCTCGGATGTCCAGGAGGCACACCACAGCGTCGCGCAATCAATGCCCCCGCGCCGTCGATTCAAGCATGGCGGCCAGAATCAACAAGACTTCTCGAACATCCTCACGATTGCGTGCGTCGATTTCGACCACGGGCAACAACAAGTCGTGCTTGCTCAGCGCATCCACATAAGTCTGACGCGGTGGCCCGCGACCGAGGTCCATTCGAGTCAGACCGATTGCGGTCGCAACCTCTGGCCGTCCCATCAAGAACTGGAAATGCTGCAGATACTCATGCAAATCAGCGATCGGGTCCGGACGTGCCGTGTCGATCAGAATGATGAGTCCGATCGCACCTTGCGCGAGAATCTCCCACATGAATGAGAATCGCACCTGGCCAGGCGTGCCAACGAGACGAATGCTCAGCTTCTCGTCGACCTGAATCGTGCCGAAGTCCATCGCCACCGTCGTATTGGCCTTACGGCTCTGCACGTCATCGGTTGCCGCGGTATCCGTGCTCACCACATCGATGTCGCTGACTGCCGCAATCGCTGTGGTCTTGCCCGCACCCACCGGGCCGGCAAACAGAATTTTGTGATGTTGTGTTTGCGCAATCATAGTTTTCGAAGCCGCGCGACCATTCGGCCCAAGAAGCCGCTGAACCCGGATACAGCTGGCGGTGCAGATTGCTCTCCTGACGGGTTGCAGGTGTCGTCAGACGCATCGCGTCGCGATTCCATCTCATTCGCACGATCGAGCTTCGCCCCCGAGAAGCGAAGGGACACGAGACCTGCGGCAGAGGCTGCGGCATACGTGCGATGGACGTCCTCAATCGGTACCTTGAGCCATCGTGAGACCATTGCCACCGTTGCGCGCGAGCGCACCAACAGGGCGCAGATCCGCGCGGTGTCCGGACCATGCGCCACCCGCGTCAGATTCGGCCATTGCTGGAGTTGAATGACATCGTAGGGGTGCGCGCCCATCGGCAAACGCCCTTGGCTGCCGTGATAGCCCGCGTCCCACAGCAAATCGGAGAGATCGCCACTAGCGTGGCCAATGGATTCGACCGAGCGGTGTTCGGCAGTCAGAATTTCGGTCTGATGGACCGGGGTCAACCAATCGCCTGGTTTGATCGCGCGATCCAGCAATGAAAAGCGGCGAGTGCTCGCATCAATTCGAAACAACCTGCGCTGATTTGCGACGAGCACCACCGCGCGAGATTCTCGTTGTGCCAATTGGATCGCACCCAGCAGGCACTCGCTGACGTCAAAGTGCTGTGACT
Organism: Ahniella affigens; assembly: GCF_003015185.1. Taxonomy (GTDB): domain Bacteria; phylum Pseudomonadota; class Gammaproteobacteria; order Xanthomonadales; family Ahniellaceae; genus Ahniella; species Ahniella affigens. Next base: position 5,951,897 of record NZ_CP027860.1, on the reverse strand, counting down.
GCCGCTTGTGTTGCAGCCAACCGTCTGTCGGCGTGTCCGTGATGGGCTTCGGGATCGACACACTCATCATGGACAGCTCTCCGCTCTTCGAATCACATGGCAACAGTTCAACAAAGGCTGTTGCATTTCCCTGCAGCCTTGTTGCACCCGACGGGACTAGGTTGCTGAATTGCCAATGCCATCGCTATCGGGGTTTCCCCGACGGAACTGTGTCGGTTGGTGAATCACAATAGGAACCAGTTTGTTTTCAGTTGCATATCGATAATTGCGGCATTGTTGAGACCATGAAGAGTCATCAAGACACGCCGACAGAGGCGCAAGCTCCAACTGTTGTATTCGTACGAATGCTCAATGCCATCCTGCGTCGAGGGGTCGTGCAAACGGTCGAGCGGATCCCGAATACGTTGGTGCATGCCGGGTGCTTCGCTGAGTATCGCCAACTAAGTGGAATGCAACGTACGACGATTGATCTGCTGGTCACCGACGCCTTTGGGGCCGAGGCCTTTCTGGACCGACTCGATCGGCAACGCTGCTCCATTCCAAAGCGCACCCTGCTGGTTGCGATCGGCAAGCCACCACTGATCATGCATCACTATCGGCATGGGCCGGCGTGCGGCTGGGTCGATCTTGATCAACCATCCGAACGGATCGAATCGGCGCTGATGAAGAGTGTCACTTGTGACCACGGACGGGACTTCCGCTGTCAGGGCTGTTTCATCAGGCGCCCGGAAAGTGCGTTGGAGCAGCACCTCTCGCCGAAGGAGCTCGCCATCTTTGCCATGATCAGCGAGGGCATCGGCCCCGATGAAATCGCGAACAAACTCGGCGTCAGCACCAAGACCATCGAAACGCATCGCGCGCGGATCAAGAACAAGCTTGGCCTACGGAATCGCCAGGACTTGGTGGTTGCAGCCGTCGCCTGGCGCCTCGGGCTGTTTGAAAAGACCACTCATCTGATCAGCATGTTGCGCGAAGGCGACGATGCTAGCGATGTCCGTGCCAACGCTGATCTGACCGCAATCGGGTCTTGAACCGACGTCGGTTCGCGCCGCCTGGTGTGGCAGCACGGTGCGACTTGATTCTGATCAAAGCCAGTCCAGCGTGATTTCGGCAGAATGTGCCGTGTAAGCCTGATGGCAGACCTCACGTGGAGCCGGCAATGACCCATTCCATTCAGAAATGGCCCATCCCAGTGCGCAGCCTGCATTGGCTGATGGCGGTAATGCTGATCGTTCAGTGGGCGAGCGGCAACTGGGATGATTGGCTTGGTGTTCGCAACCATGTGTCGCTCGGACTACTGGTTTTGCCACTCGCGCTGATCCGACTCCTGGCTCGGTTGACTGGCGAAACGCCCGATACCGGTGCTACCAAGACGTTGCCCGATCGCGTTGCGGCGCTCGTCCATGCTCTGTTCTATATGATCATGATTGCCCTGCCGATCAGCGGTGTGTTGTGGCGACAGGCTGGTGGACGCGCGGTGTCGTTCTTCGGTTGGTTCGATTTGCCGACGCTCGTGGCTCCGAACAAGACGTTTGCGCACACGCTGCACGAAGTGCATGAGGTACTCGGCACGGTGTTTTTGGTGCTGCTGGCGCTGCACGTCCTGGGGGCCCTGAAGCGGCAGTTCCTGGATCGACAACCGCTGATGCAGCGATTGCTCTGAGCTTCTTGGCACAAAGGGGCTTGGTTGGCACAAAGGTGGCGCGCCGTTGACGCCGCCCGACCCCGCACCAAACGCCCGGGCATAAGCTCACCGCGAATGCTCATCACGGCGCGGTTCAGCCTCGCATAGACTGAATTCCTACCAACCCAGTGGGAATTCCATGCTGTCCAAGAAAGCCAAGTATGCGCTACGTGCCCTGGAAGTGCTCGCCGCATCCAACGGTTCGCGTTGGACAGCGCATGCCCTGGCGGTCGCCGCCGAAGTGCCTGGCAAGTTCCTGGAGACCATCCTGGTTGAACTGCGTGATGGCGGATTGATCGACAGCACCCGCGGCGCCCAGGGCGGACATCGCTTGAGCCGAGCGGCCCAGCACATTTATGTCGGTGAGGTCATTCGTTTGATCGACGGCCCACTCGCACCCATTCGCTGTGCGAGTGTCAGTGCCTATGAGCCTTGCGCGGATTGCCCCGACCCGGCGCGTTGCAGCCTGCGCGCGGTCATGGGCGATGTCCGTCAGGCCATGGCCGAAGTGCTCGACCATCGCAGTCTCGCTGACTTGCTGAGAACCCGTCCTACTGCCCTGCCTGTTTCGGAGCATGCCCGTGCGCACTGATACGCATCGTTCTGCCACCCCGCTGTTGTTGACCACGCTGACCCTTGAAGAGCGTGCCGTCATTGATGCCATTCGCGAGACCCAGTTTGGCGCCGTCGAGGTGGTCTTGCATCAGGCGCGCATCGTGCAGGTCGTACGTACCGAGCGACATCGGTTCGACACAGCACAGGCAAAGTCGTGAGCCGGACCATGGCGACGATGCCCACATTTCCCCGTTCAACGCGACCTGATCGCGTTGCGCTTGTCCCAGGCCGACCCGACCACGGGAGGACCTTCTATCGGAACACCGGACCAATACAGCCGGTGCCGAATCAAAATCATAGGAGACCTCGATGAACCGTTGGTGGACTACGCTTGGGCTATTGAGCCTGAGCCAAGTGAGCCTGGCCGCAGACAGCGCGCCGGATCTAAATGCCGTCCTGGAACGATTGGCGCGCCTGGAAGCGAAATTGGGCCAGAGCGACGCTAGCCCGTCCGCATCAGCCCCGAATACAGACGCCAGTGCCGACAGCGCACAAATCATCAGTGAGCTCAGTACGCGCCTCGCCATTCTCGAGCGCAAGCTGGAGATTCAGCAGGAAGACGCGGCAGCCAAAGCGCCGATCACGCCAGTCGTGGCCGTCAATGAAAAGGGTTTGTCGATCAAGTCCGCAGGCGCTGGTGAATACGAGATCAAGCTCAAAGGCTTGGCGCAGTTTGACTACCGCGCGTTTATCGACGATGGCATCAATGCCGGTAGCGACACTTCCCTATTCCGTCGCCTTCGTCCCAGCTTGGAAGGAAGCATTGGCTCGCTCATCGGCTTTCGCATCACACCCGAACTCGCCGAGGACCAGACCAGCCTGATCGACGCTTATGTCGATGTGCGCTTCAATCCGGCGTATTCCCTGCGGGTGGGCAAGCTCAAGGGCCCGATCGGCCTGGAGCGCCTGCAGTCGGCGAATGCGATCGCGATGATCGAACGCGCTTTTCCGACCGAATTGGCGCCGAGTCGCGAACTGGGTGCGCAGTTGTTCGGAGAACTGCACAAGGGTGAGATCACTTATGCCATTGGCGCATTCAATGGCGCCCCCGACGGTCGTAATGCCACGGCCGTCGATGCCGACGACAATCTGGAATGGGAAGGCCGCATCTTCTTCGAGCCCTGGAAGGCCAACGCCAATGCGCTGTCTGGCCTCGGCTTCGGAATCGCCGCGAGCGTAGGCGACAAGGATGGCAGCGGCAATGCGTTTCTGCCGCGCTATCGCAGCCCAGGCCAGCAGCAGTTCTTCAATTACCGGAGCACGGTGGCCGCACGCGGCAGTCATCTTCGGCTGAGCCCGCAAGCGTATTTCTATCGCAACCAATTGGGCCTGCAGGCGGAGTACATCACGTCCGAGCAAGAACTGATCGTCAACAACCAGATCGCGTCGCAGACGTCATTGAAGAACGAAGCTTGGGAGGTCACGGGCAGCTGGGTACTGACCGGTGAGCCGGCGAGTTACAAGGGCGTCGAGCGGCCATTTCGCCCATTCGTGCTGGGGCAGGATGGATGGGGTGCGTTTGAGCTGGTCGGGCGCGTGGGCGAGTTGGATGTCGATGACGACGCCTTCCCCATCTTCGCCGATGCCAATGCCGCCGCAACAAAAGCAAGAGCCTATGGCCTGGGTTTGAACTGGTACTTGAACAGCAATCTGAAGCTGGTCTTGAACCACACGCATACCGATTTCGATGGCGGCGCTGCCGCTGGCGCTGATCGTCGTGTGGAAGACACCGTGTTCACCCGCCTGCAATTCGCCTTCTGATCTGGAGCCTGACATGAAACGTCTCTTGCAAACCCTGCTGATCCTGGCTGCCATCGGACCTATGACGGGACTAGCGGCCAAAGACATCGAACTCCTCAATGTTTCCTACGACCCAACCCGCGAGCTCTATCAAGACGTCAATCAGGAATTCGCCGCACAATGGCAAAAACAAACTGGCGATACGGTTACCGTCAGTGCCTCGCACGGCGGCTCGGGCAAACAGGCCCGCGCCGTCATCGATGGCCTCGCCGCCGATGTGGTGACACTCGCGCTGTCGTTCGACATTGATGCCATCGCCGACAAGGCCAAACTGCTCGCCGCAGACTGGCAAAGCAAGCGCCCGAATCGCTCGGCGCCTTATACGTCGACCATTGTGTTCTTGGTTCGCAAGGGCAATCCGAAAGCAATCAAGGATTGGCAGGATTTGGCCAAGCCGGGGCTGTCGGTTATCACGCCGAACCCGAAAACCTCGGGCGGCGCGCGCTGGAATTACCTTGCCGCCTGGGCCTGGGCCAAACGTCATTTCAACGGCGATGAAGCGGCGATCAAGACGTATCTGGCTGGCCTGTTTGCGAACGTGCCGATTCTCGACACCGGTGCGCGTGGTTCAACCACCACCTTTGCCAGCCGTCGTATCGGCGATGTCCTGATCAGTTGGGAAAATGAGGCGCACCTGGTGCTCGCTCAGCAACCGGGGCAATTCGAGATCATCGTGCCGAGCTTGAGCATCCTCGCCGAACCGCCGGTCGCGTTGGTGGACAAAGTCGTCGATCGCAAAGGCACGCGGGCGGTGGCGAGCGCTTATCTTGATTTTCTGTATTCGGATCGGGGCCAGCAGTTGGCTGCCAAACATCACTTCCGGCCTTCCCGACCGGACGTGGTGGATGCGGCGCTGCTCGGCAAGTTCCCGGCCCTGGAACTGGTCCAGATTGACCAGGAATTCGGCGGCTGGGCCGCTGCACAAAAGGGGCACTTCACCGATGGCGGCAGTTTCGATCAAGTCATTGCCCAATCCCAGTCTCGCTGAACAGGCGAGCCGGGTGCCGGGTCGAACGAGAAGGTTCTCAGCCGGGCCCCTGCCCGGCTTTGGCCTCAGCCTGGGTTGGACACTCACTTGGCTCAGCTTGTTGGTGCTGCTGCCTTTGGCGGCCCTACTGATTGGCGCACTGGGCTTGAGTGTTCAGGAATGGGTCGGCATCGTTCGCGATGCCCGGGTCCAGCATGCGCTGGGTTTGAGTTTTCTGACCGCGTTGATCGCGGCGCTGATCAATGTGCCGATCGGACTGCTGATCAGCTGGGTGCTGGTGCGCTATCGCTTTCCGGGGCGCTTGTTGGTCGAGGCCCTGGTTGACCTGCCGTTTGCGCTGCCAACCGCCGTCGCGGGTATCGCTTTGACGGCGCTGTACGCGCCAACCGGTTGGCTCGGCGAACCGTTGAGTCAGCTCGGCGTCCAGATCGCCTACACGCCACTGGGCATTGTCATGGCCCTGATCTTTGTGGGCTTGCCGTTTACGATTCGCACCGTGCAGCCGGTACTGGAGCAGCTAAGCCGCGAGCATGAGGAAGCGGCTGCCACGCTTGGCGCCAGTCGCTGGCAGACGGTTCGCAAGGTACTGCTGCCGCAGCTTCGGCCGGCATTGCTCACCGGCTTCACGCTCGCGTTCGCACGCGGCGTCGGGGAATACGGCTCGGTGATCTTCATTGCCGGCAATTTACCAAAGGTCTCTGAAATCGCGCCGTTGCTGATCGTCATCAAGCTTGAGGAGTTCAATTATCAGGGCGCGATGGCGATTGCCGTCTTGATGCTGCTCGGCTCTTTCGTTGCGTTGTTCCTACTCAACCTGCTGCACAAGAGGTGGTCCCGTGGCCTCGTCAATTGATGTCCCGGTTCGCGAATTGAGCGAACCGAAATGGCTGCAATGGAGCTTGATCGCCGTCGCACTGCTGCTGATTGGTGGACTCGTGGTGTTGCCTTTGTCCGTCGTCATTGTCGAAGCCTTGGCGCGTGGCGTGGACGCCTATTGGCAGGCGCTCCAAGAGCCCGATGCCTGGGCCGCGCTCAAGCTCAGTCTGCTGATCGCGGCCATCAGCGTGCCCTTGAACGCACTGTTCGGTTTGGCTGCAGCCTGGACCCTGACGCGCTTTAACTTTCCCGGCAAACAACTGCTGCTGACCTTGATCGATTTGCCGTTCTCGGTCTCGCCGGTGGTCGCGGGATTGGTCTTTGTCTTGCTGTTTGGCGCACAAGGCTGGTTCGGTGCCTGGTTGATCGAGCACGATTATCGAATCATCTTTGCCGTGCCCGGCATCGTACTCGCGACGTTATTCGTCACCCTGCCCTTCGTCGCGCGCGAACTCATTCCTTTGATGCAGCAGCAAAGCGCCGATCAGGAGGAAGCCGCCGCGCTACTCGGTGCCAGCCGCTGGACGTTGTTCTGGCGCGTGACCTTGCCGAACATTCGCTGGGCCTTGCTGTATGGCGTGCTGCTCTGTAACGCGCGTGCGCTCGGCGAATTCGGTGCGGTGTCAGTGGTGTCTGGTCATATTCGCGGCCAGACCAACACGCTGCCCCTGCATGTCGAGACGCTCTACAACGAGTTCCTGTTCAGTGCCGCGTTTGCCGTGGCTTCCTTGTTGATGGTGCTGGCCTTGCTCACACTCGTGTTGAAGGCGTGGTTGGAGCATCGGCATGGCACGGCTTTGGCCCGCAAACGAGTTGGCCATTGAGATGGCCATGACACGTTGCTCAACCACCGCAAGCCCTATGGTTTTGATGGGTTCCCGTTTCTCTGGGACAGCGACAGATTTGATCGCAAGTAACCCCCTCCCCAGCCCTCCCCCGCGATCGCGGGGGAGGAAGAAATGCTCCCGCTCCCACGCGAGTGGGAGAGGGCTGGGGAGAGGGCTACTTGCGATACAGCGGCGTCAGTGCTGGCCCAGATTCCGCGCCATCTCCAATCGTTTGTTGCACCAGCAATCTATCAAGTAACTAGAACATCCATTTGAACGAGACCCACCATGCAACTGACCCTTACCGGAATCGACAAGCACTTCGGCCAATTTCACGCCGTGCGCCATCTGGACCTCAGCGTGCAAAGCGGTGAGCTGTTGGCTTTGCTCGGGCCTTCAGGTTCCGGGAAGAGCACCTTGCTGCGCCTGATCGCCGGGCTGGCGGTACCCGATCGCGGCAGTATTCATTTTGGCGATCGTGATGCGAGCACGCTGAGCTTGGCGGCACGGCGGGTTGGCTTTGTCTTCCAACACTATGCGCTGTTCCCCCATCTGGACGCATTCGAGAACATCGCCTTTGGCCTGCGCGCCAAGCCGCGGTCGGAACGCCCGAGTGAGGCGGACCTCCGCAAGCGGGTGGAACACTTGCTCGGTCTGGTGCAATTGAAGACTCACGCGCATCATCTGCCAGCCCAGTTGTCGGGCGGTCAGCGGCAGCGCATTGCACTCGCGCGGGCTTTGGCGATTGAACCGAGCGTGCTCTTGCTCGACGAGCCGTTTGGTGCGCTCGATGCTCGGGTGCGGGTGGACCTGCGCCGGGAGCTCCGGCGTATCCACGATGACACCGGCATCACCACCTTGTTCGTGACCCATGATCAGGACGAAGCCATGGAACTCGCCGATCGCGTGGTCATCATGGACCACGGTCGCATTGAGCAAGTCGGTACGCCCGAAGCCTTGCATCGCGACCCACGGTCACGCTTCGTCTACGAGTTTCTTGGTCCAAGCAACCGGCTGGCCGGTCGGATTCATGGCCAGGCTTTCACGTCTGGCTGGCTGTTGCAGCCCTTGCCGGTGCGCACCGCCAACCAAGGGCCGGCCGAGTTGCTGTTTCGGCCGAGTGATCTGGTACCAACGGATGCAGCTCACTTGGAGGCCGAAGTACTGCATGCCCGCGCCCTGCCGGGCCGGCATACGGTGCAGGCTCGCCTGAGTGCCGAGGCCGGCGAGATCGAGGTGCAATGGCCCTTGGATCAGGCCTTGCCAGCCATCGGCAGCCGCGTTGGCTTGGCCTTGCGTCAGTACCAAGCCTTTCCGGTCTAGCCATCGGGGGGGCGTATTGGGCCCGATTGGCACCAAAGCCCCTGATCCGACCGCATTTCCCGCTGTCTCCGACTTGTCGGCTCTACCCCCTAGGACCGACAATGGCGGACTGTTTGACACTTGGAAGGCGGACTCGCCATGCAATACATCTACACCATGATCGGCGTCAGCAAGACGGTGCCGCCGAAGCGCGAAATCATCAAGGATATTTCGCTGTCGTTTTTCCCCGGCGCAAAGATCGGGCTTTTGGGCCTGAATGGCTCGGGCAAGTCCACGGTACTCCGCATCATGGCCGGGGTCGACACGGACTTTAACGGCGAATCGCGGCCACAACCGGGCGTGAAGATCGGCTTTTTGGCCCAGGAGCCGGAGCTGAATCCGGACAACACGGTGCGCCAGGAGGTGGAACAAGGCCTGGGCGAAATTTCCGAGGCCAAGCAGAAGCTCGAAGACGTCTATGCTGCGTATGGCGACGAAAACGCTGATTTCGACAAGCTGGCGGCCGAGCAGGCGCGGCTGGAAGCCATTATTGCGGCGGCCGATGGCCATAATCTCGATCATCAACTCGATATTGCTGGCGATGCGCTGAATCTCCCGCCCTGGGACGCGAAGATCGCCACGCTGTCGGGTGGTGAGAAGCGTCGCGTCGCGCTCTGCAAGCTGCTCCTGTCGAAACCCGACATGCTGCTGCTCGACGAACCAACGAACCACTTGGACGCCGAGTCGGTGGCCTGGTTGGAGCAGTTCCTCGTGCGTTTCCCCGGCACGGTCGTGGCCGTCACGCATGATCGGTACTTCCTCGATAACGCCGCCGAGTGGATCCTCGAGCTCGATCGCGGTCGCGGCATTCCGTGGAAGGGCAACTACTCGTCCTGGCTGGAGCAGAAGGATCAGCGCTTGCAGCAGGAAGAATCCAGCGAAAGCGCGCGCCAGAAAGCCATCAAACGAGAGCTTGAGTGGGCCAGGCAGAATGCCAAGGGCCGGCAGTCCAAGGGCAAGGCGCGTTTGAATCGCCTGGAAGAGCTGAACGCCGTCGACTACCAGAAACGCAACGAGACGAACGAAATCTATATCCCACCAGGCGAGCGCCTGGGCGAATTGGTCATCGAGTTCAAGGGCGTGTCCAAATCGTTTGGCGATCGCATGCTGATCGACAACCTGAGCTTCAAGATTCCAGCCGGTGCGATCGTCGGCATCATTGGCGCGAACGGCGCCGGTAAGTCAACCCTGTTCAAACTGATCACGGGCGCTGAGAAGCCGGATTCGGGCACGATCGTCATGGGCTCGACGGTGCAGGTTGCGTATGTGGATCAAAGTCGCGCCTCGCTGAATGCCGACAATAACGTGTGGCAGGAAGTTTCGGGCGGTCGCGACATGATCACGGTCGGCAAGTACGAAACGCCATCGCGTGGCTACATTGGCCGCTTCAACTTCAAGGGAGCCGATCAACAGAAGCTCGTTGGCTCGTTGTCGGGTGGTGAGCGCGGTCGTCTGCACTTGGCCAAAACCCTGATGCAGGGCGGCAACGTGCTGCTGCTCGACGAACCGTCGAACGACCTCGACGTCGAAACGCTGCGCGCGTTGGAAGAAGCGTTGCTCGAGTTCCCGGGTTGCGCGATGGTGATCTCGCATGACCGCTGGTTCCTTGATCGTATCGCGACGCACATTCTGGCTTTTGAAGGCGACTCGCACGTCGAGTTCTTCTCCGGCAACTTCCGGGAATACGAAGAGGACAAGAAGCGTCGCCTCGGTACCGATGCCGATCAGCCGCACCGTCTGCGCTTCAAGGCGCTGAAGGCCTGATCCGGGCAGACCATGCAGGCCGAACTCGCCCGCGCACGAGACATGATCGCGCGCGGCGAGTTCGCCGAGGCGGATGCGGTGCTGTCGGTGTTGCGCGCGCGCGCGCCGACCGATATCAATGTGTTGAATCTGGCGACCGTCTTGGCGCTGCGAACGGGTGACGATGCTGCGGCCTCGGACTATTCCGCGCAGGCATTCGGGATGCTGCCGGAACATCCGACCATTCGGGCCAACCGGGTTCTGGCACTGACGCGTGCTGCGAGCGCCTCGCTGAAGACGGGCGCTTGCAACGATGCGGCGCACGCGGCAATACAGGTCTTGCAGATTGACCCGCATGCTGGCGCAGCGCGTTCCGTGTTGCTGCAAGCGGCGATCGCGGCAGCGTCCGCTGGGCAGACACCGCTGCCTGATGTGGCTGATTGGCCCGCTGGTGCGATGCCTTCGCTCAGCGTGGTGACATGCTCGATCGATTCGGCCAAACAGGCACGTTTCGAAGCGAGCCTGCAGGCACACTTTGCTGGCGTCGATTTGGAGCTCTTGGTCATCAACGACGCACGCTCACTCGCCGAAGCGTATGCGCGGGGCCTAGCCGGCACCTCGCATCCTTACGTGCTGTTTTGTCACGACGATATTGCGTTTGCGCGACCGGACTTTGCGCCACGATTGTTCTCAGCGCTGCAACAGTTCGATCTGGTCGGTGTCGCTGGATGCACGCGATTGACTGGCCCGAGCGCGTTGTGGTCTGGCCCGGGGCATGCGTTCTGTCAGATTGGTCAGCGTGATCCGAGTGGGCAACTGCTGGCGAGCTTGTATGGGCTGGGCGCCGAGCGCATCGGTGGCGCGATGGCACTGGACGGTGTGTTTTTGGCTTGCCACCGCAGCGTCGCAACGCAAGTTGGATTTGATGCGGACCGCTTCGACCATTTCCATCTCTACGATACCGACTTCAGCTACCGCGCCCACTTGGCTGGGTATCGCGTCGGCATTGCCCAAGACCTACTACTGATCCACGACTCACTCGGCAATTTCGATGCGCGCTGGCAGGCACAGGCGGATCGTTTTCTGGCCAAGTTTCCGGCCCTCGCGGGTAACCCGGCGGATCCAGAGCGGATCCTGCTCGCGCCAATCGCTGAGCATGAATTGCTCGCTGTCTACACAGAGTTGCGCGCGTGGCTGAACCCGTTGTTTCCGAATGCCATTTGAATTCTTTTTGCTGTTTGATTGCCGCGCGACTTCGGCGCCGGCCCTGATGCGAGTGTGTCCATGAGTTTGCTGCAGTTGATCAATGTCGATTTTTCGGTCGGTGGCCCCTTGTTGTTGGAGCGGGTCAACTTCAGTGTGGAGCCGCGCGAGCGGGTGTGTGTGGTCGGTCGCAATGGTGCGGGCAAGTCCACGCTGCTCCGCTTGATTGCCGGCCGCGCCCGCCCGGATGATGGCGAAGTGCGTTTTGCCGATGGCGTGCGTGTGACCGAGTTGGTGCAGGAGGTTCCGAGCGACGTGCACGGCGACGTGTTCGATGTCGTGGCGGATGGCCTCGGCCAAGTCGGCGCGCTGCTCGCTGAGTTTCATCATCTCAGCCATCCGGCCGACGGCGTCGCCATGGACGTCAACCGTATGGGCCAAGTGCAGCAGCAATTGGACAACTTGAACGGCTGGACACTGAACCAACGCGTCGAGCGCATGCTGCTGCGTTTGGGCTTACCCGAAGACGTGGCGTTTGCGGGATTGTCTGGCGGCATGAAACGGCGCGTGCTGCTCGCGCGTGCACTGGTCGGCGCGCCAGATGTCCTGCTGCTCGATGAGCCGACGAACCATCTCGACCTGGAAGCCATTGAAGGACTCGAACAGCAATTGATGGATTTTGCTGGCGCGGTGATCTTTGTCACGCATGATCGGCGGTTTCTGCGCGCGCTCGCCACGCGGATTATCGAGATTGATCGCGGACAGCTCACGTCCTGGCCCGGCGACTATGAGAACTTCCTGCGCCGCCGCGAAGAGCGCGCGCATGCCGAGGCGCAAGCGAATGCCCGCTTCGACAAATTGCTGGCTCAGGAGGAGGTGTGGATTCGCCAGGGAATCAAGGCCCGCCGCACCCGCAACGAGGGTCGTGTACGCGCATTGGAGGCGTTGCGGCGCGAACGTGCGGCGCGGCGCGAGCGCGTGGGCAAGGTGCAGATGACGGCGGCTGATGCTGGGCAGTCGGGGCGCAAGGTCATTGAGCTGGAGAACGTGACCGCACGCTATGGTGATCGGGTGTTGTTTCAGGACTTCAGTACCACGGTGATGCGCGGCGATCGAATCGGTTTGATTGGGGCCAATGGCTCGGGCAAGACCACGCTTCTGAACATCATGCTGGGGCGGCGCGCGCCCGATGCCGGTACGGTGAGCATCGGGACGCAGTTGTCGATTGCGTATTTCGATCAGTATCGCGCCCAACTCGATGAGAACGCTAACGCTTGCGAGAATGTCGCCGGTGGCCAGGAGTTCGTTGAGATCAATGGTCAGCGCAAACATGTGCTCGGCTATTTGCAGGAGTTTCTGTTCTCGCCGGATCGCGCACGCGCAACCATCAGCAAGCTTTCGGGTGGCGAGCGCAATCGGCTGCTGTTGGCGAAGTTGTTTGCGCAACCGTCCAATTTGCTGGTGCTGGATGAACCGACGAATGACCTTGATGTCGAGACGTTGGAGCTGCTTGAAGAGTTGCTGACGGCATACACCGGCACCGTACTGCTGGTCTCGCATGATCGCGAGTTTCTCGATGCTGTCGTCAGCAGCACGATCGTGTTGCCGGGCGATGGGCGGATTGAGGAGTACGTCGGCGGTTACAGCGACTGGTTGCGGCAGCGGTCAGTGGCAGCGTCCGAATCGAAAGCGCGCGCTGAGGCAAAGGCGGTTGCGGAGTCGGTTAAGTCGTTACCAGCTGCCGAGCCTGCAAAGGCAGAGGCACCAAAGAAGCGTCTGAGCTACAAAGATGCGCGCGAGCTCGAACAATTGCCGGGGCGGATTGAAGCGCTGGAGACTGAGATTTCGAGCTTGAACGCCTTGCAATCCGATCCTGGCTTCTTCAGCGGCCCGCGCGATGAGATTCAACGCGTGGCGCAGCGTTTGGCGCAGGCGTCGGTCGAGTTAGATGCTGCGTACGCGCGTTGGGCCGAACTCGACGGATAAGCTAGGTGGGCTTCGCGATCAGGAGGAGCCATTTCATGATTCGGATTCTTGGACGCATTCGGTCGATCAATGTCCGCAAGGTTCTTTGGACCGCCGATGAATTGGGGCTTGTCTATACGCATGAGGCTTGGGGTGAAGGTGGGCTCCGACTTGATTCGGAGTCGTTTACCAAGCTCAATCCGAATCGTTTGGTGCCGGTACTGGTCGATGGCGATTTTGTACTGTGGGAATCGCATGCGATTTGTCGGCATTTGGTGCGGCAGTACGATGCCGGCGTGTTGAACAACGATAATTTGCGCGCGGCGGCATGGGTCGATCAATGGCTTGATTGGCAGCAGTCGACACTGAATCCCGCTTGGCGTGACGCATTCCTCGGTTTGGTCAGGCAGCATCCCGCGCATCGGTCACCGGCGCTGATTCATGCGAGCGTGCAGTTGTGGTCGGAGACGATGCAAATTCTGGAGCAGACGCTTTCGGATGGCCGGCGCTTTCTTGTCGGCGATCGCTTCAGCATCGCCGATATCAGTGTCGGGCTGTCGATTCATCGCTGGTTGCAGACGCCGATTCCGCGCGAGCCGTTGCCGTTTGTGTTGGCGTATTACGAGGCGTTAAAGCGGCGGCAGAAGGCCAGGCCGTATCTGTGCGTTGAATTGGCCTGACACTACTGCAATTGGGCGGACACTCTTCGCGTAGTGCTCATCTCTGGAAGGCTCAGCGCAAGTAGCCCTCTCCCCGGCCCTCTCCCACTGGCGTGGGAGAGGGAGTCAATCTCCCTCCCACGCGATCGCAGGGGAGGGTTGGGGAGAGGGCTACTTGCGACAAAGCGACAGACTGCTATTGCCATACAACCGCGCGAGTCCGATACAACGGACACTCCAGCCGCAACCTCCCCATCAACCCCAACTGTGACTTCCCGCACAGCAATCGTGACGCATCGTTTCGACTCGCTGAATGACTGGCATCGGCATCCGTGAAGGATCGTGGCATGGCCCGATTTCCAGCGTTTTTGGTGCCCTTGCTTCAGGGTTTGCGCTTGAAAATAGGCCTATCGACACGAGCTCGAAGTGGTCGGGGAATGCAATCTGCGTTCAACGGCAACACTAGGACTGCTCGGAACTTGAGGATCCCTGTAATGTTTGGTGCGTTCAAAAGCATGTTCGGCTTGAGCGATCGCGAGCTGTCGCCGCAAGAAACCTTGCAGCGCATTCAAGGCGGCGCACTTGTCGTGGATGTACGCGAGCCCGATGAGTTTACCCATGGCAGCATTCCGCATGCCTTGAATGTGCCGTTATCGCAGATTGAATTGCGTGGTGCCGACGCGTTGCGCGCGGCAGGCGTGTCAGTCAAGACGGTCGATGTCGTGTTGATTTGCCGGAGCGGCACGCGTTCCAGCACGGCGATCAAACAGCTCAAGCCTGAGCTTGGCCCCCATGGATTCAACCTTCAGGGCGGACTGATGGCTTGGGTTGGCGCTGGGCTGCCGGTGCATCGCGGCCATTCGTGAGGATGCGCTGATCCGCGCGCAGTACGCCTGATCCAATTGATCATGGTTCGTTTTGATGCTTTTGGGCGAGCCGCCATCTGTGGTGTCGTCTCGCGCTTTGATTCGGCATTTCAGGATTGCCATGACGACTACCGGACTCCGTGTTTTTCTAGACGACGAGCGCAGTACGCCTGATGGCTGGACCCGTGTCTATTGGCCTGATGAGGCCATTGCCTTACTGGAACAAGGTTTGGTTGTCGAAATCAGCCTGGACCATGATCTCGGTGACGACTCCCGAGGCACCGGTTACGACGTCGTGCTTTGGATTGAATCGGCCGTCGCGGAGCGCGGGTTTTGCCCGCCCAAGATGCACGTGCACTCTGCCAACACGGCTGCCCGGCGCCGCATGGAAGCTGGCATTGCATCGATTGAACGATTGGCCACGCGCACGCCTCAAGCACATTCTCGTTGACCGATCGACTAGCGGGGATCGACCGTGTCCTCGCTCGTCGGAACAAGTTGCGCAGGTTGCGGCGGCAGCAACCAGCGCTGGACGGTTTTCGCACTGAGCATCACAGCAATGCCCAAGGCGGCTTGGAATCCGTCGGTCCAGAGTCCTGCAGAGATATCTGGTGGAATGAGGTACATGCCGTCACCCACGCTCTCTGCCAAACGCAGGAAGCTCCAGCCGTAGAACAAACCAATCAGGGCATCGCCCAGCCAATAGAGTCCCAACACGGTAAAGCCTACCGCGACCAAAGCATGGGGATCTGCTTGCAGCGGACTTTGTGCATCCTTGGCAGCTGGCAGGAGCTTCCGGGCAATCGTGACTGGAAACAGCCACACGCCAGCGAGGATCACAAACGATACGACCAAGACGATCAGTTTGGGCACGAGCTCAGTCTCGACATCCGTCTGCGCGAGAGACAAGACCCGGAAGGTTCCGATGAGGACGGTACATCCGATCCAGATTGCGATCAGGCGAATAGCGACTGCAAGAATGTCTTCACGGGTGAACACGGGGATGGCCTCTGGTCAGGGACATGCTAGTTTGATAATCGTAAATTCGCGGGGAGCAGCGTCAGCAGGCTGTAGTGTATTGATTTGATGCTGGAACGGGGCAAAGACAGGAGGTGCGCCGTCTTCTTGGTGTCATCGACGATCGGCGATACCAGAAAAACAAAACCGCGCCGAAGCGCGGTCTTGTTCATTCAGCAGACGAAGCAATGAATCAGTGCTTCAGCGTCTTGCGGAGCTGTTCCAACGCCGCCAACTGGGCAGCAGCCTGGGCGAGCTTGCTTTGCGCTTCGGCGATTTCCATCGCATCGGT
This sequence comes from Ahniella affigens, assembly GCF_003015185.1. Taxonomy (GTDB): domain Bacteria; phylum Pseudomonadota; class Gammaproteobacteria; order Xanthomonadales; family Ahniellaceae; genus Ahniella; species Ahniella affigens. The sequence continues at coordinate 5,936,000 of NZ_CP027860.1, read as the reverse complement.
GCGGTTCGCGAGGATCTTCTCGGCTTCTTCCTTGGCCTTGAGGGCCGCGGCTTCGTCGATGTCCTTTGCGCGGATCGCGGTGTCGGCCAGAATCGTCACGACTTGCGGCTGCACTTCGAGAATGCCGCCAGAGACGTAGAAGTTCTGCTGCTCACCGTTTTCCAGAATCACACGGATCTGGCCCGGCTTGAGGCGGGTGATCAGCGGCGCGTGACGCGGGGCGATACCGAGTTCGCCCATCTCACCACTGGCCACGACCATTTGCACGGTGCCATGGAAGATTTCGCTCTCGGCGCTGACGATGTCACAACGGATGGTGGACATGCTTGGGTTCCTTTCGTTGGTGTCGTGCGCGGAAGCGTGTTGCGCCGCGCACGATCACATCAGCAATGGGATCGCAGCGATTAAGCGGCGACGCCCATCTTCTTGGCTTTCTCGAACGCTTCGTCGATGCCGCCGACCATGTAGAAGGCCTGCTCGGGAATGTTGTCGCATTCGCCGTCGACGATCATGCGGAAGCCGCGGATCGTTTCCTTCAACGTGACGTACTTGCCCTTGGCGCCGGTGAACACTTCGGCGACGGTGAACGGCTGCGAGAAGAAGCGCTCGACCTTGCGGGCGCGTGACACGGCCGCCTTGTCGTCTTCGCTGAGCTCGTCCATACCGAGAATCGCGATGATGTCCTTCAGTTCCTTGTAACGCTGCAGCGTGGCCTGAACCTTGCGCGCGGTATCGTAGTGCTCGGTACCGATAACGTTCGGGTCGAGCTGACGCGACGTCGAGTCGAGCGGATCCACGGCCGGGTAAATACCCAGGGCGGCAATGTTACGGCTCAACACGACGGTGGCGTCCAAGTGCGCGAAGGTCGTGGCCGGCGACGGGTCGGTCAAGTCGTCGGCAGGCACGTACACGGCCTGGATCGACGTGATCGAACCGGTCTTGGTCGAGGTGATGCGCTCTTGCAGAACGCCCATTTCCTCGGCCAGCGTCGGCTGATAACCCACGGCGGACGGCATACGACCCAAGAGCGCGGACACTTCGGTACCGGCCAGGGTGTAGCGGTAGATGTTGTCGACGAACAAGAGCACGTCGCGACCTTCGTCACGGAAGTACTCGGCCATCGTCAGACCAGTCAGCGCGACGCGCAGACGGTTGCCTGGTGGCTCGTTCATCTGACCGTACACCATCGCGACCTTGGACTTCTCAGGCTCTTCGACGTTGACGACGCCGGATTCCTGCATCTCGTGATAGAAGTCGTTGCCTTCACGGGTGCGTTCACCGACGCCCGCGAACACCGACAGACCCGAGTGCTCGGTTGCGATGTTGTTGATCAACTCCATCATGTTGACGGTCTTGCCGACGCCGGCGCCGCCGAACAGACCGACCTTGCCGCCTTTGGCGAACGGTGCGATCAGGTCGATAACCTTGATGCCGGTTTCCAGCAATTCCGTGGCCGCTGCCTGCTCTTCGTACGTTGGCGCGGAACGATGGATTTCCCACTCGGCGCTGGCCTTGACCGGGCCGGCTTCATCGATCGGGCGACCGAGCACGTCCATGATGCGACCGAGCGTGCCCGTGCCGACCGGCACGGAGATGCCCTTGCCGGTGTTGGTGGCCACGAGGCCACGCTTCAGGCCTTCGGTGGAACCGAGCGCGATCGTACGCACGACGCCATCACCCAGCTGCTGCTGCACTTCGAGCGTGATCTCGGTGCCGTCCACCTTGAGGGCGTCATACACCTTCGGCACCTGATCGCGCGGGAATTCGACGTCGACGACGGCGCCGATGATCTGTACCACTTGACCCTTCATAACAATCTCCTGAATTCTGATTCTTTAGACCGCGGCTGCGCCGCCGACGATTTCCGAGATCTCTTGCGTGATCGCGGCCTGTCGGGCCTTGTTGTAGACGAGCTGCAGCGTGCTGATTAGTTTGGTCGCGTTGTCGCTGGCGGCCTTCATCGCGACCATGCGCGCAGCATGTTCGGACGCGAGGTTTTCCAGCACGGCCTGGTAAACCAGGGACTCAACGTAGCGGACCATGACTTGATCGAGCACGGTCTTGGCATCGGGTTCGTACAAGTAGTCCCAGTCGTGCTTGTCGTCCAGCGTCTCGGACGCTGGCAGCGGCAGCAACTGGTCCGTACGGGCCTTCTGCGTCATCGTGTTGATGAAGTCGTTGTAGACGAGAAACACGCGATCGAGCTTGCCTTCGGTGAAGCTGTCGAGCAGGACCTTGATCACGCCGATCAGCTTGGCCACTTCGGGCTTCTCGCCCATGTGCGTGACTGAACCCACCAGATTGACCTTCAGGCGACGGAAGAACACGCTGGCCTTCTGGCCAATCGTGACCACGTCGACTTCGACGCCATTCTGCTGATGCTGGCGGATCTCACCGAGGATGCGGCGGAACAGGTTCGAGTTCAGACCACCGCAGAGGCCGCGGTCAGTCGACACGATCACGTAGCCCACGCGCTTGATGTTCGGCCGGTCCTGCATGAACGGATGCACGTAATCGGCATTCGCTTTCGCGATATGGCCAATCACCTGGCGCATCAGACGCGCATACGGACGCGACATCTTCATCTTGTCCTGGGCGCGGCGGATTTTGCTGGCCGAAACCATCTCCAGCGCGCGCGTCACCTTGCGGGTGTTCTGCACGCTCTTGATCTTGGTCCGGATTTCTTTGGTGCCTGCCATTGCTATCTCCTTGATGCGGTGACTGGCGCTTAGGCGTCGCCAGTCAACCAGCTTTGGCGATTACCAGGTACCGGTCTTCTTGAACTCGACGATGGCGCCCTTGAACGTGGCGGCGATGTCGTTGTTCCAGTCACCCGACACGACCAGATCGCTCATCAGCTTGCCGTGGTTCTGGTGCATGAACTGCAGCAGACCGCGTTCAAACGCGAGGATCTTGTTCAGCGGCACGTCGTCCAGATGGCCTTCGTTTGCCGCGTAGATGACCAGCGACATTTCCGAGATCGACATCGGCGCATACTGCTTCTGCTTCATCAGCTCGGTGACGCGTTGACCGCGTTCCAGCTGCTTGCGGGTCGACTCGTCGAGGTCGGAGGCGAACTGCGAGAACGCGGCGAGCTCACGGTATTGAGCGAGCGCCAGCTTCACACCGCCGGAGAGCTTCTTGACGATGTTGGTCTGGGCCGCACCACCGACGCGGGACACCGAGATACCGGGGTTCACGGCCGGACGGATACCAGCGTTGAACAGGTCGGTTTCCAGGAAGATCTGGCCATCGGTAATCGAGATCACGTTGGTCGGCACGAAGGCCGAGACGTCACCCGCTTGGGTTTCGATGATCGGCAGCGCGGTCAGCGAGCCGGTCTTGCCCTTGACGGCACCGTTCGTGAACTTCTCGACGTATTCCGGATTAACGCGAGCAGCGCGTTCCAGGAGGCGCGAGTGGAGATAGAACACGTCGCCCGGATAGGCTTCGCGACCTGGCGGACGGCGGAGCAGCAGCGAAATCTGACGGTAGGCCACGGCCTGCTTTGACAGATCGTCGTAGATGATCAACGCGTCTTCGCCGCGGTCACGGAAGTATTCGCCCATCGTGCAACCCGAGTATGGCGCGATGTACTGCATCGCCGCCGATTCGGACGCCGAGGCGGCCACGACCGTCGTGTAGGACATCGCGCCGTTCTCTTCGAGCTTCCGCACAATGTTCGCGATGGTCGAGTTCTTCTGACCAATCGCGACGTAAATGCACTTCACGCCCGAGGACTTCTGGTTGATGATGGCGTCGATCGCCAGCGCGGTCTTGCCGGTCTGACGGTCGCCAATGATCAGCTCGCGCTGACCACGGCCGATCGGGATCATCGCGTCGACCGACTTGTAACCGGTCTGCACCGGCTGCGAGACGGACTGACGCCAGATCACGCCGGGCGCGACTTTTTCGATCTTGTCGGTCAGCTTGGCGTTGATCGGGCCTTTGCCGTCGATCGCTTCGCCGAGCGCGTTGACGACGCGACCGAGCAGTTCCGGACCAACCGGCACTTCGAGAATGCGGCCAGTGGTCTTCACCGAGTCGCCTTCACGGAGATGCTCGTAGTCACCAAGGACCACGGCGCCGACCGAGTCGCGCTCCAGGTTCAGAGCGAGGGCAAACGTGTTGCCCGGCATTTCGATCATTTCGCCTTGCATTGCATCGGCGAGGCCGTGCACGCGCACGATACCGTCGGCGACCGAAACGATCGTGCCTTCGTTACGTGCTTCAGCCTGGACCTTGAACTGCTGAATGCGGTTCTTGATCAGTTCGCTGATTTCAGATGGGTTGAGCTGGGTAGCCATTTCAGGTTTCCTTCGATGCGCACAGGTCGCATCTTCAAGATGGTGTGGTTCGCGGCTTCGTTACCGGGCGATGTCTTGCGCCAGGCGGGCCAGGCGTCCGCGCACGGAACCGTCGATGACGAGATGACCCGTGTCGATCACGGCACCGCCGATGATCGTTGGGTCCACCACGTTTTCGATTTCGATTTCGCGTTCGAACTTGCGCTTCAGAGCTTTCTTCAAGGTGTCGGCCTGCTGGGCGTCGAGCGCCACTGCAGTCTTGACCGTGGCGCGGATCAGGCCTTCGGCCTCGCGCTTCAGAGCTTCGAATCCTTCCTGGACCTCACCGAGCACCGACAGACGGCGGTGTTTGGCGAGTTCTTCCAGAAAGCGCACAAAGCTACCGCCCAGGTTTTCACCCTGGGGCAGCAGCAGGCCGACTTGGTCGGCAATGGCCAGCTTGGGGCTGCCGAGCAATACTTTGACTTCGGCAGTGGCGGCGACATGGGCGGCAAACGCGAGCTTGGCGGACCAGTCCTTGAGCGCATTCTCCGCTTTCGCGGATTCAAATGCGGCGCGGGCGTAGGGGCGAGCGAGCGTCAGATTCGCGGACATGTCAGATCTCGGCAGCGAGTTGGTCGAGCAGCGCCTTGTGGGCGTTCTGGTCGATTTCGCGCTTCAGGATCTTTTCTGCGCCAGCGACTGCCAGAGCGGCAACCTGCTTACGCAGTTCTTCCTTGGCGCGAGCCGACAGACTGTCGATCTCGGCGAGCGCGGCAGCGCGTTGACGGCCGGCTTCAGCGATGGCGTCGTCCTTGGCCTTCTCGATCATCTGATTGGCCGTTTGATTGGCCTTTTCGATGATTTCCGAAGACTTGGCACGAGCCGCCTTCACTTCTTCCTGCACGCGTGTGTCGGCGGCGGCGAGTTCTGCCTTAGCCTTGTCTGCGGCTGCCAATCCGTCAGCGATCTTCTTCTGACGGTCTTCAATGGCCGTCAGCAAAGGCGGCCAAATGAAGCGGGCAATCACCCAGATAAAGCCGGCAAACATCAGCGCCTGCGCGAACAAAGTCATATTAATGTTCATGCATGGGCTCCTGCATCGGTTTGAAAAGCGTGCCCTCGATGGACGGCACGCCCGGTCAAGTCAAGGCGAAAACGCCTTGTCGATGCCTTGCTGATTAGGCGCCTGCGGCCTTGGCGACCGCGCTGAGCAGCGGGTTCGCAAACGCGAACATCAGCGCCACGGCGACCGTGATGATGAAAGCCGCGTCGATCAGGCCGGCGGTGATGAACATGCGGACCTGCAGCACCGGGATCAGTTCCGGTTGGCGGGCAGCCGATTCCAGGAACTTGCCAGCCATCAGGGCCATACCGATACCGGCGCCGAGAGCAGCCAGGCCGATCATGATGCCGATAGCCAGCGCGGTCGAGCTGTTGATTTGAGCGAGCAGTGCTTCCATGGTTTTTCTCCAGTCAGACGTAAGGTTGAAAACGAAAGGGTGAAACGAAAACTTGGTGCAGCTGGCCAGCGACCATCGGCCGCCAGCCGGAAAGTCAATGATGTTCTTCCATCAGGCTCAGGTAGACGATCGACAGCATCATGAAGATGAAGGCCTGCAGGATGACGATCAGAATATGGAACAGGCCCCAGCCCAGGCCGAACACGGCCGAAGCGATGGCGCCGCCGAAACCGGCAGAGGCGAGCAGCCAGATCAACAAGAACACGATCTCGCCGCCGTACATGTTGCCGAAGAGTCGCATGGCCAGCGACACCGGCTTGGACAGCAGCTCAACGATGTTCAGCAGAATGTTGGCCGGGAACAGCCACGGGCCGAACGGCGCGGTAAACAGTTCGTGGATGAAACCGCCCAGGCCTTTTGCACGCAGCGCGAAAAAGATCATCAGGAAAAACACCGTGATCGACATCGCCAAGGTGGCGTTGACGTCAGCGGTCGGCACCGGGCGCCAGTTATGCAGGCCAACAGCTTCAGTAATCGTGGCGACGAAATCGACCGGGATGAAGTCCATCGCGTTCATCATCAGAATCCAGCAGAACAAGGTGATCGCGATCGGCGTTACCAGTTTGCTGGTGCCATGGTAGGCGTCTTTTGCCTGACCGTGCACGAACTCCAGCACGATCTCGACAAAGGCCTGCCATTTGCCTGGCACGCCGGAAGTGGCCCTGCGCGTGGCGAGCCACATGCCGAAGACCATGATCAATCCGAGAATGAACGCAGTCACCATCGTGTCGACGTGGATCGACATGAAACCGCCCGGGCCGGTGGTCGGCGTTAGCGAGTGTTTCAGGTGGGTCAAATGATGAGTGATGTAGTCGGTCGGGGTCTTTGGACCCTCGCCACCACTGGCAAGCAGTTGAATCACGACAACTCCTTCAAGCTTTCAGAATTCCGGCCACGAATTGCGCGCTGAAAGCGGCGACAAATCCGGCAAATAAGGGCAGCACAGCCAATTTCCACACTGCCAGCGCCAGGTAAAACCCCAGCACGATCAACACCCACTTCATGGCGAGGCCTACGACCAATCGACCGAGCACCGAGTCTGCGCCCTGCACGCCACCGGATAGGACCCGGAGCACCATGAACGCCAGCGCCACGGTTGGGATCAATCCCCCCACCAGGGCTGCTTTGCCGGCAACACCACCCAACCAGAACCAAAAACCGAGAGCAGCGAGCAATGTGGCGACGGTCTGGGCGACGAGCATACGCGCAGCGATTTTTTTGCCACGGGCGAGACTCGTATTTTCCACGGGAATCCTTATGACCGAAGCCACCGCGCTATTCGATTATTGTCTCGAATGCTTGGATGGGGTCCAACAAAGCAGCGGAAGTATAGCCAGCGGATTTCGGAAGGCGCAACCAAAACGGCGTGTTTGGAACGTGAAAAAACAAGGGCGGGCCGCATGCGTCGCGATCCCAGTCCCAGCTTGGGTTTGGCACCCGCCGGAATCCCTCGATCCTTGCTGCACTGCGGCGTCAATTGTCTTTGTTTTCCGGGCCTTGCAATGGTCGGTCCGTAACCGACGCGAATGGTGCCGAACTCACGATCGGTTCAGGTTCCGGCGCCTTGGCAACGCGCCGGGCCCATTGGCGAAGGTTTTGCCAATGCCACTCCGGGTGTTCGGCCAGCACCGTATGGCCGCCTACAAAACGGGTGCTCCGGTAGGTGCCCGTCTGGGTCGACCAGCCGGCGCCCACCAGACGCTTGTAGTCGGCGACGACCCTTTGGAACAACGGATCGGACTCGCCAATCGCCACGCTGAGTGGGAACGCGGGCGTCCCGGCAGCGACCGCCGCGCAGGCGATGGCATCGTTCGGCGGGCAAGCCAAGCCCTCCATGACCCCGGCATTGACGGCAAACGCCGCGAACCGATCCCGATTCAGCTGCGGATGGATCCGATTCAGCCCCAAATCCAAGGCGACATGGCCGCCGGACGAGAAGCCCCACACGTATACCAAGCGCAGATTGATGTTGTATCGAGCGGCGGCAAAGTCGAGTGCGGCCGCCATGGCATCGTAGTCAGTGGGCCGATCGCTACTGGTGATTGGCGCCAGCCAGCCACCGCTATTGCCGCTGGCGGACGGCGCCACCAGGACGATCTGCTCGGCCTCGGCCACTGGCTGCCAGAAGGTCCGGACATTCCGGGCTTGCTGGATTGCCGCGAGCGGCGACCCTGCAGTGCCATGCAGCAACAGGATCAACGGGCGGGCCGGGCCGGCATGCGCCTGACTGGGGCCATAGACGATCAGCGTTTTGTTGCCAAATCGCGGATCGGTCTCAAAACCGGGTGTCGGCAGGACCAGCTCGTAAGACCCGATGGCACCGCCGCTGCCCCGGCTTTCGACGGGCTCAGCGGCGACGGCGATCAGACTCGACACGGTCAGACCAAGCAGCAATATGGCCCGTGCGCCCCGCAAAAGGCGCTGGAGTGGCCGGCCAAGCTCAACAAGAAGACGACCGCCCATCATTTTGTCCAATTCATCAATGCGCGCGCGATGCGCACCCCAATCGCAAGTAACCCGCTCCCCGGCCCTCTCCCACTCGCGTGGGAGAGGGAGTTGGCGCCCTCCCCCGCGATCGCGGGGGAGGGCCGGGGAGGGGGCTACTTGCGACACGTCGGCGCCGCCGCCGTCTTGCAACGTGGCGAACCGCTTGATTCGCGCGTATGCACACCGAAGGCGCGGCCAAGAATGTTGCCGATCGTGAGTACCAGCCAAGGCAAAGCTCTCAGGCCGCTGCGAAGTGGGAGCCAGAAGCATAGCAACCGGCCCGCTTCGCGGTTTGCGACCGAGTCCGCGACCAAGCCCCAGGGTTTCGCCCCAGCCGATCAACGCCCGGTTTCCGCCGACCGGCGCGCGGATGTCGGCCGAATTTGGCCTCGGCTCAGGAAATGCTTGCGATTGCTACGCCAAGCTCTTGATAATCGGGGTCTCCAGAGACGCTGCCATGGCTGAGCCCGACAACTTCGTGGAATACCCTGCGAACACCGTGATTTTCCGGGAAGGAGACGCGGGGGCCGAGATGTACATCATTGAAACAGGCGCGGTCGACATTCTGCGCCACAACCGGCTCGATGACCCGATCGCCAATCTTGGCCCAGGCGACTTTTTCGGCGAAATGGCGATCCTTGAGGATCAGCCACGTTTCGCGTCGGCGAAAACCACCGCCGATACGCGCCTGCTTCGGATCGACCGCGCCGCGTTTGCCAACCTGATCTCCAGCAACGTTGAGGTCAGTATCCGCATCATGCGCAAGCTGACATCGCGCCTGCGCCGGGCTGAACTGCGAATCCAAGAACTGGCGGACGCCATCAACAAGGGTCCGCCGGTCCATGTCCCCAAGGTGGTGGGCGCCACGGTGCCAGGGGGCGTCGAATCACTCTTCACGCCCATGCCGCCGATTCGGGCACCGAAGGGCGGCTTTGTCGTTAAGCAGCCGGATGCGCTCGCTGCCTATGGCCCGCTGGTGCTCGTGCACGCGACCAGCAAGACCCGCTACCCACTACGCGATCGAGCGGAGTTTCTGGTGGGCCGCCCCGACCCGGTCACCGCGACCATGCCCGAGATCAATCTGGGGCCGGTCGATACGAATCGCTCGATGTCGCGGCGGCACGCCAAGATTGTATTTACCGGTGATCACTTCAAGGTTCGCGAGGAAGTCGGTACTTTGAACGGCACGTATTTGAATGGACAACGACTTCGACCTGGGCAGGAAGCGATCTTCAAGGTGGGCGACCACCTGCGCTTTGGCATGGTCGACCTGACAGTAGAGGCAGATGCATGAGCAGTGAACAAGCCAAGGCCGCGTTACTCGCGGTGGATCTCGGACCAGTCGACGGCCTGGCCGCCCTGCGCGAGAAATTGCTGGAAGTCGAGACCCGTCTGGAGCAGATGGACAACATGGCGAGTTCGGTGTCGCCGGAAGTATTCACCCGCGTCAAGGCCGATTACGAAGCCCGGCGCGACGGCATCATCGGCGAAGCCCGGCCGCTGTACGAAGCCGTAATGGCGGAGTACCAGAAACTCAAAGCCGTGTTTGCCGATTTGCAGCAAACCGAAAAACGGGCCCGTTTGGCGCGCGAGGAAATCGAATTCCGCGCCATGCTGGGCGAGTTCGATGGCGCCGAAAAAACGTCGCGCCTGGGCGCGATTGACGCCGAAGTGGGCGATGCCGAAACCGTGTTGGCCGAAGTCAGTGCCGTACGGGAACGCTTTATTGCGGCCGTGGGCGACGAGTCGGAACTTGATGGCGAGCCCGAAGCGAGCCCGCAGCCGGAAGCCGAACCAGAGCCCGAACCGGAATCGGCCGTGATTGCCGACGTCCCAACGCCGATCACCGCGCCGAGCCTGGAAGCGCCAACCGGCCAGATTGGCGCGGTCACGCTGCCACCGGTGCCGCAGCTCAGCATCCCGGACATTACGATTCCGCCACCATCGCGCGAAACGATGGTCGCCCCCGCTCCGGCACCCGCCCCACCGCCGAGCCGTCCGATGCCGCCGCCGGTGCCCTCGACCATGGTGCTGCAAGCCATCAAGTTACCGCTGGCCAATACCGAACCCGTCAGCGCCATCAGCACACCGTCCAAGCCTGGCCGACTGGTGCCACAAAATCCTGAAGCCGGCCGACAAACCCATGTCGCAACGGTCAAAACGTTGAGCATCGGTGCCGCGCCGGAGAGCGATATCCGAATTGCTGGCCCGGGTGTCGAGCTGCGGCATGCCGAGCTCCGTCCGAGCGCCTCGGGTTTTACGCTGGTCGATCTCGACTCCCGCAACGGCACGCGCGTCAACGGCGAGCGCGTCAATTCACGTCTGCTGGAAGATGAAGATGTGGTGATGATCGGCGCCGCAAGGTTTGTATTCCGGCTAAGCTGAGCGCATGGACATTCAACAAGACATGGTCGGCGAAGTATTAGTCGTCGCCCCGAAGGGTCGGCTCGACACCGAAACGTCGGGCGAACTCGAACTGGCGTTGCACGACGCGTTCGAGGCCGGCAAGTACCACTTTCTAGTCGACTTGAGTCAGATCAGTTACGTGAGCTCGGCGGGGCTGCGCGTGCTGCTGTCGCTGGCCAAAAAGGTAGAATCCGGAATCGGCAGTCTGCGGGTGTGTGCGCTGAACACCACCGTGAAGCAAGTCTTCGATCTCTCCGGCTTTACCAGTCTGTTCAAGATTTCCGCGAATCGCGCCGAAGGGCTGAAGGCCATGCCCCAGGCGGCGAGCGCGAAGCCCGCGCCGGCACCGGTCGCCGCGCCAGCGCCTAGTCCGGCTCCGGTCCCGGCACCAGCGCCGAAGCCGGCGCCAGCCCCTGCCCCTGCCCCTGTACCAGCGCCAGCACCAAAGCCGGCACCTGTTGCCGCGCCAGCACCAAAACCGGCACCTGTTGCCGCGCCAGCACCCGTAGCACCCGCAGCGCCAGCGACCAGACCAACGGCTAGCCGGAGCGCTGCCGACCTGCTTGGTGCGGGCAGCCAAAATCCGCAGCAGACCGCTGCCAGCCTGCTCGGGATCCCTGCACCCGCTGCAGCGACACCCGCCCCGAGTTCAGCCGCGCACAGCAAGCCGGCGCTCGATCAGGCCTCCAGTTTGCTGGCGCCTGCCGTTCCAGCAAGCAGCAAGCCCGCTTCGCCAGCGCCGACGCCGACTGCGGCGCCTGCACCGGTGGCAGCCCCGGCTCCCGCGCCCCCAGCGCCGAAACCAGCCGACCCGGCGGTGACTGCCGCCAAACCTGCTGCCCCGGCGCCCGCGACCAGTCCGGCACCCGCCGCAGCGCCCGCCAAGCCAGCTGCGCCAGCCAAGAAAGGCTCCTGGTCGAAGCTGTTTAAGGAATAGGTGGCCGAAGTGCGTGCGATCGCGAACTGCCAACGACCGCCGGCGAGACGCTGCCGGACGTGAGAACCTGGGTTCGCATCAGCGGGTGGCAGCACCGGAATCGCTTGTTTGCCCGGCGCTTGATCCCTTGGCTTCGGCACTTGGGTCAGGCAGGCCTGACGCAACCGACCGCACTCAGCATCCTGACGAACGACTTGATCGGCCGAGCGGTGCTGAGTGAAGGGCGCTACGAACGCGATGAATTGGAGGCAATGCGCCAGGTGCTGAAAGCGTGCGCCGCTGGCGATGTCATGGTCGATGTGGGTGCCAACATTGGCAATCATGCGCTCGCCCTGGCCGATCTGTTCCGCACCGTGGTGTGCTATGAGCCGCATCCGATCACGCTCCATCTGCTGGCTGCGAACGTGATGGTGAACCAGGCCAAGCACATCAGGATTCGACCGCTCGGTCTGTCTGATCAGGACGGCCCCTCGCGTTTGCAGGTTGTCTGCGATGGCAATCTTGGTTCAGCGCAGGCGCGCCCCGAGTTGACGGACGGCGAACCCATTCAACTCTGCACCGGCGATGCCGATCTGGACCGTGAACTGGAGTCTGGGCGCCGCGTTGATTTTCTGAAGATCGACGTCGAAGGCATGGAGCCGCAGGTCGCACAGGGTCTGCAGCAACGCTTGCGGCAAGATCAACCACTGATTGCGTTCGAAGCGTTGACCCCACCAGCGTTCGCCGACATGCGCGAGCGCCTTCTGGCGTGCGGCTACCAGCACTTTGCTGCATTCAGCCGGCCAGACGACCGCTACGGGCGCGGTCTGCGCATTCTGCGGCGCCTGTTCGTTGGCTATCGGATTGGCCTGCAATTGATCGATGCCGAGAACCTCGACTGCGCGAACATGATCCTCGCAGTGCCAGACCGATTTGCGCGTGCGCTCGAGTTGCCTTCATGAGCGGGTCGACTCTTAAGACCCGCATTCGTGCGTGGCTGAGCCCGCTCGCCGAATTCGGCATGGACCCCTTCAAGTTCGTCGCCGCGCTGCGCACCTTGCCGCGCTTTCATCGCGAGTGGCGGCAGTTTCGACGGGCCTTGCGCGCTGACCCAACGGCGCCGCCAATCTCGATCGCGGCGCACCTGCATGATCGGCAACTCCCAGGCGGCGATGCCTCGGGTCACTATTTCCATCAGGACCTGTACGTTGCAAAGCGGGTGTTTCAATCAGCGCCGATCGAGCACATCGATGTCGGCTCGCGCATAGACGGGTTCGTCGCGCATGTGGCGGTTTTCCGAAGGATCACAGTGATCGATCTGCGCCCGAATCGACAGCGCGTCGGCAATATCGAGTTCCGGCAAGCGGATATGTCGGCACCTTTGAACCCGGATCTGGTTGCCTGCTGCGATTCGCTGTCTTGCCTGCATGCGCTGGAACACTTCGGCCTTGGTCGCTACGGTGATCCGGTCGATCCAGATGCGCATCGGCGCGGTCTCCGTAACCTCCATGCCATGCTCAAACCCGGCGGTACCCTGTATCTGTCAGTGCCGATCGGGCCGAGTCGGATCGAGTTCAATGCGCAGCGTGTGTTCGCGCTGCCCGCGTTGCTGCGTTGGGTCGGCGAACACTTCACGGTGCAGTCACTGGCCGTGGTCGATGACGCGGGCGAATTGCATGAGCAGGTGGCCTTGGAGCCGTCGGCAGTGGATCGGAATCTCGGTTGTCGCTACGGCTGCGCAATTCTGGAACTGCGGAAAGCCTGAGTCGGCAAAGGCCGGGCCGTCACGCGGCACGCGCCAGCGCGGCAGTCAACAAGCGTGAAACCCGTTGCGAGCGAACGCGATTCTGGGTTCAACGCTTGAACCGAGCGTTCGCTTCGGTTAGCGTGCCGTCCCATGTTGTCTCAACACTCTGATTCAGCCGCTTGGTTTGCGGTGCTGACCAAACCGCGTTCGGAAGCGCTCGCCGGCCTCAATCTTCGACGCCAGGGTTTCGAAGTGCTCGATTGCCGATTGCGCCGCAGTCGACCGGGTGCCGATGGTTTATGCACTCAGATCGAACCCTTGTTTCCGCGTTACCTGTTCATCCGCTCGGATGCTCATGGCTTGCGCCTTGGGCCCGTGCGCTCGACCCGTGGCGTCAGCCAAGTGGTGCGATTTGGCGCCAATACGCCCAGCGTCCCTGATCCGGTGATCGCCGCGATCGTCGCGCGTCAGGACGCCGATGGCTTCGTGCGCCTCGATCCACCGGGTTTATGCCCTGGCCAGCGCGTGAAGGTGACCGAAGGGCCGATGGCCGGATTCGAGGGCATCTTTGAATCCCACAGCGGCCACGCTCGAGTTCGCCTGTTGATCGACCTGCTCGGCACACCCGTGCAGGTCACTTTACCGAGCGCGCAATTGGCGCGACGAATTTAGCACCCGTTTGAGCCGGTCCACCCTGGGCCACTTCAGACGCGGCGAAACCGGCCTCACGCTGCAATCGCTGAACGCTTACCCTGACACATGCCGTCCTCGCGGCCACAATCGAATCGCAGCAACGGCCATATGGCACGCCGGGCGCCAAAGGGCGGTAGCGTGCCCAGACGCCAGTCGGGAAACCTGACCAGCCCTGCCGAGCAGTTGCGCGACGCCGAGTTGCAGGTGCTGCGCCTGATCGAGCAGGAACCGGCGCTGCGTCAACGCGACATTGCCGAGCGGCTTCAGCTCAGTCTGGGTAAGGCCAACTACTGTATTCGCGCCCTGATCGAACTCGGCTGGCTGGCCGTGCAACCGATCCGCAATGCCGCCAACAAGCTCAGCTACCGATACTTGCTGACTGCTGCCGGTCGCAATCAGCGAGCCCGTGCGGCCTCGGTGTTTCTGGAGCGTAAACGCCGCGAATTCCAGACCCTGAGTGCAGAGATCGCCGAGCTCGAACACGAACTCGCCAGGCTGACAAAGGAACACCCTTGAATTGGTTCGAACACGCGGCACTCTATCTGTATCGTCGTCGCCTGCGCGGTGCGACGCGGGCCTTCAGCTGGCTTGGCATTGGCGGTACCGATGGTCGTCGATTGCGCGTGCGCGCCCACCACGGAGCCAACTTCGAGTTGGATCCGTTCGACTACATCGATGCGTTCGTACTGCGCGATGGCTTTTACGAGTCCGAGGTGTTCGAAGCCACCCTGTCGGCGCTGCCCGAGTCCGGCGTCTACTGGGACGTCGGCGCCAACTATGGGCTACACGCGGTATCGATGGCCATCGCAAAACCGCGATCGCGAGTGGTCGCATTTGAACCGAGCCCTCGAGAATTCGCGCGTCTGATGCAGATGATTGCGCTCAACCATTGCGCCGTGCAGGCCCTGCCCATCGGTCTGGCGGACCAGTCCGGTTTTCTGCCCTTTCATGTCTGCCACAACAATTTCGGTCGAAACACCTTGGGCGGCTTCAACGACCCTGAATCGTTCACGGCCACGCTCGCCGCCATTGCCACGGCGGATTCCCTGGTTGAGCAAGGCCTGCTGCCGTCGCCACAGGTGATCAAGATCGATGTGGAAGGCGCCGAACTCGCCGTGCTCCGCGGCATGCGCTCGATCCTGAAACGGCCAGATTGTCTGGCCATTGTGATCGAATCTGATCCGGATTCTGACCATCCGGACTCCGAACTGCGACAATTGCTGCCCGCCGCCGAGTGGCAGTTGCGCCGCCTGCAACGGCGCGAAAACACTGCGCACAATCTGGACAATTTTCTGGCCCAACGCGTGGTCACGCCATGATCGATCCGCGGGTCACCTGGGCCGGCATCCGCCAGCATCCCTTGGCCCGCCAGCATCCCTGGCGAGCCGTCTGGAATGTGCTCAGCTGGCAGTTGCGCTCGCGGTTGCTAGCCGAGGTTCACGTGGCATTCGCTGATCGCACCGTGCTCAAAGCCAGCAGGGCGATGACCGGGTTAACCGGCAATGTCTATTTCGGCCTGCATGAGTATGAGTCGATGAGCTTCGCCCTGCACCTGCTTTCGGCTGACGATCTGTTCGTCGATGTCGGCGCGAACGCCGGCAGCTACACGGTCCTGGCGGCGGGTGTGCGCGCCGCGAAAGCGTTGGCGATCGAGCCCGATTCCGCCGCATTGGCTGCACTCAGAAACAATGTTGACGCCAATGGACTCGGGCCACGTGTCGAGATCTGCTCGGACCTGATCGGCGATCAGGTTGGCCAGCGTGCCTTTAGCACTGGCCTCGATACCATCAATCATGTGCTGAGCGAGACCGAGCTCAAAGCCGGCGCGGCGCACGTGCTGCGATCCTGCACGACGCTCGATCGCGCGCTCGGCGGCCGTGCCCCGACGTTGATCAAGATCGATGTCGAAGGCGAGGAAGTATCGGCTTTGCGTGGCGCAGTCCAGACCTTGGCTCAATCGAGCCTGCTCGCGCTGATTGTCGAATGCAGCGCCGACAGTCAGCCCGACGTGCGAGCGATCCTGCACGCGCACGGATTTGAACCCGCGCGCTATCGACCGGATCAACGCCAACTCGAACGATTGCCATCGCCCCTCGATGGCAACACCTTGTACGTGCGCTGGCACTGCGATCTGCAGCACCGCCTGACCCATGCGCCCGCTGTACGCATCCACCCGCTCTCCTGTCTGGTATGACCGATCTTGAACACTGACATTCTGCTCCGTCGCTTGCTTTTGAAGATTCGTCCGGCTTGGCTTGCTGCTCACGTCAAGCATCTGCTCTGCGTGAAACGACGCGTGATTGAAACTCGACAGGGTCATTTTCTGGTCGACCCGGTCTCGCATGTCGGTGGCGATCTGATCGAGTTCGGCCACTACGAGCCTGAGATGCAAGCGACGATCGAACGCTTTCTACCTGAAGGCGGTGTTTTTGCCGATGCGGGCGCGAATGAAGGCTATTTCTCGGTCCTGGCGGCAAAACGTGCGCGCCTCGTTCTGGCCTTTGAACCGCAATCGCGATTGCAGCATGTGTTGCAAAAGAACTTCGAGTTGAACCAGGTCCAGCCGCGAATCGTGCTCATGCATCTGGCGCTTGGCGCTGAGACGGGCAGCATCGAAATGCGCCTGACGCCCGACCTCAATACCGGCGCCTCCGGCTTCAGCAATGTCACCCGCTATCGCTTGCCAGTCGAAACCGTGCCCATGCGAACCCTGACCGACGTCGTGAACGAAGCGGGCGTCGACCAGATCGATCTGCTGAAAGTTGATATCGAAGGCGCCGAACACCAGTTACTGCGGGGTGCCGAGGCCTTGCTCGCAGCGGGCCGCATCCGTCGCATCGCGCTGGAATTGCACGAAAGACAGCTGCAGGCGCTGGGCGCTTCGTCCGAGGCCGTGCTGGCTTTGCTGACGCAGCACGGCTATCGACCGGTACCGGATGCGCCGACCCTGGTTCTGGAGGCGACTCATGCTCGACAGTGATCCGAGTGAGCTGACGATCGCGGTTCTGGGTCTTGGCTACGTCGGTCTGCCCCTGGCTGCGGCGTTGTCCCCGCATCACCGGGTGATCGGTTTCGATATCGATCACGCGCGGATCGAAGGGCTTCGCAATGGCGTCGACAGCAGTGGCGAGCTGAGTCAAAGCGAACTCGCCGAAGCGCGGATCGATTTCAGCGACGATCCAGGCGTACTGCGAAGCGCCAAGGTCTACATCATTGCCGTGCCGACACCGGTCGATGCCGACAAATTGCCGGATCTTGGTCCTTTGCTGGCAGCGACGCGCCTGGTTGCGTCGTGTCTTCAGCACGGCGATGTGGTGATTTATGAATCCACGGTCTATCCGGGCGCCACCGAAGAACAGTGCGTCCCGGCACTGGAGGCCGGCTCTGGACTGCGCTTCAACACCGAGTTCTGGGTCGGCTATTCGCCTGAACGGATCAATCCCGGCGATCGAAAGCGTCGGCTGGCCGACATCGTCAAGGTCACCAGCGGTTCCAGCCCGGAATGCGCGGCCTTCGTCGATGCGCTGTATCAGCGTATCGTTCCAGCCGGCACGCATCGCGCGCCGAGCATCCGGGTTGCCGAGGCCGCGAAGGCCGTCGAGAACACCCAGCGCGACATCAATATCGCTTTCGCCAACGAACTCGCCAAGATGTTCTCGAAGATGGGGATCGATACCGAGGCCGTGCTCGCTGCTGCCGCCAGCAAATGGAATTTCATGCCGGTAAAGCCTGGCCTGGTGGGTGGTCACTGCATTGGCGTCGATCCTTATTATTTGATCCACAAAGCCGAGTCCGTTGGCGCCGAGGCCCGCCTGATTCGCGCCGCGCGCGACATCAACGAGAGCATGAGTGGCTTTGTCTGCGCGCGCTTCCGCCAGCAGTTCGAACAACGCGGGCAAACCATACGCGGCAAGCAGCTCCTGATTCTCGGCATCACGTTCAAGGAAAATTGCGGCGACATTCGTAACACCCGCGTGGTCGAAATGGTCTCGATGCTGCAAGCCGAGGGTGCGCTCGTCGTGGTTCACGATCCGATCGCCGACGCCGATGAAGTGCGGGCGCACTACGGCATTGAATTGCTGACCGAACCTCTGTCGCAGCACTATGACGGCATTATCATTGCGGTCGCCCATCAAAGCTTTGTCCAAGGTGGCCGTGCACAGCTATCGCGCTGGCTGCGCGAGGACGGTTTGATCCTCGACGTCAAAGCGATTCTTGCCGATGCCAAACCGGGTGAGCGCCTTTGAGCGAAGCCGTAGTGACCGCGCCACCTCAGACAGCGACCGGGGCGGCGCTGGTGACGCGCCTGTCCAGTCTGGATGCGGCCCGCGGTTTGGCGGCTCTGGCCGTTGCGTTGTTTCATTTCACCGGCAGTCCGGCCATGCAGGCAGTGCCCTGGTTGCATGCTCTGGGCCAGGTGAGTTGGGCAGGTGTGGAGGCCTTTTTCGTGATCAGTGGCTTTATTGTGCCAGCCTCGTTCGCGGCCTTCGGCACCCGTATTCAAGACAGCATGCGCTTCATGGTGCGGCGCTTGCTCCGACTCTATCTGCCATTTCTGGCCGCGCTGATTCTGGCCGTGCTGCTGAACGTGGGCAGCAGTCTGGCGCCGGGCTATCGCGGCCCAGGCCTCGTCTTGCCAACGCTTTCGGAGTTGCTCTGCAATCTGAGCTATGCCTGCGAGTTCAGCGGCCACGCCTGGATCATTCCGGTGTTCTGGTCGTTGGCGATCGAGATTCAGTTCTACCTGTTGCTGATGCTGATGGTGCCGATGCTTGGAATGCGTCTCGGCGCAAGAACCATTGGCCCTGCGATGATCGGCGTGACTCTGGCGCTCCTGCTGGTGCTGGCGCCTTACAGCCCCAAAGTCCTCGTCCTGCATGATCTGCCCTTGTTTTCCTGCGGCTTCTTTGCCTGGCTTTGGCATGCCGGCAAGCTGCGCGCCCTCTATGGCCTTCTGCTGATGATCGGCAGTCTGCTGCTGGTCGCCTACACGCATGGCAGCATCGCAGCGATCGCGGCTGCCATGACGGTGCTGATCGCGCATTTCCTGCAACGCCCTTGGCCCGTGCTGATCTGGCTGGGCACCGTGTCGTATTCGCTGTACCTGATTCACATCCCAATCGGCGGCAGGGTCATCAACCTCAGTCTGCGTGTGGCCGAATCGCCGCCCGCCTTGAGTGCAGCGGTGTTGGCCGCCACCGCAATCTGCCTGTTCGCCGCGCACGTTTGTTGGCGTTTCATCGAAGCGCCAGCGCAAGCCTACTCGCGCCGAGTCCTGCGCGCGCAAGCGGGTCAGCCCTGACATGTGCGGCCTCGTCGCCATCTATGCCTATCAGCATGCCGCGCTGCCGGTGGAACGCGAGGAGCTTCGCCGTATTCGGGATCACATGCGCTTGCGAGGCCCCGATGGTCACGGCGAATGGCTATCGGCAGACGGTCGGATTGGCATGGGCCATCGACGTCTGGCCATCATCGACCTCGATCCGCGAGCCGCACAACCGATGACGCGGGCGAATGATCGCTATGTCATCGTGTTCAACGGTGAGATATACAACTACCGATCCTTGCGCACCGAACTCGGACGTCTCGGTCACGAATTCCGGACGCAATCGGATACTGAAGTCATTCTCGCTGCCTATCAACAGTACGGAAGCCAAATGTTCGCGCATCTGCGCGGCATGTACGCCCTGGCGATTTTCGATCAAGTCGAACAGCGGCTGTTACTGGGCCGAGATCCGTTCGGTATCAAACCACTTTACTATGCCGACGATGGCTGGACGATTCGGGTCGCATCGCAAGTCAAAGCGCTGCTCGCCGGCGGTACGATTTCGTCCGCGCATGAGCCCGCCGGGTTGGTCGGGTTTCTGCTGACCGGCAGTGTGCCTGAACCCTTCACGACACATGCCGGCATTCGGGCTGTGCCGGCTGGAAGCTATGTCGAAGTCGACGCGTTTGGAATTCGGCGCATCGCCATGCACAGTCATCTGGCCAGCCTGTTGCATCACACGGCGCCCGAAACCCTGCCACGCGGCGCCTTGCAGGAGCGGCTGCGGGCGGCGTTCGCCGACAGTGTCGGCGCACACTTGGTGGCCGATGTACCTGTCGGGGTGTTCTTGTCGGGCGGGATTGATTCGGCAGCCGTGCTGGCGCTAATGCGCGAACAAAGTCCGAACGAGATTCGCTCCAGCACGATTGTGTTCGAGCCATTCCGCGGTAGTGAACTCGACGAATCCGCACTGGCCCAGTCCAGCGCTGATGCGTATGGCGCGACACACACGTTGCGCTCAGTGAGCAACACCGAATTGCGCGACGATCTGGGGGCTTTATTGGCAGCGATGGATCAGCCTTCCATCGATGGCATCAATACCTGGTTCGCAGCCAAGTCCTGTCGCGAGCAAGGCTTGAAGGTAGTGAACAATGGACTTGGCGGCGATGAATTGCTCGGCGGCTATCCGAGTTTTTCAACGGTGCCGCGCTGGCGCCGGCTCGCCGCCCTGCCAGCGGCGCTGCCGGGCTTAGGTCAACTCGTGCGGCGAATCAGCTATCCCATGCTGAAGCAATGGCGCCCGCATTTGATTCGCGCCGCCGGCGCACTCGAACTGGTCGACTCGCTGGCGGGAAGCTATCTGCTTCGGCGCGGTCTGTTCATGCCTTTTGAAATCGCGGGACTGATCGGCCCGGAGCTCACCGCTGCGGGCTTAGAGCGCTTGGATATCCGGCAACGCCTGAGCGCGTCGATTCAGCCCGACCCAGGTTCCGATTTTGCTCGCGTCACCTGTCTGGAAGCGTCGAACTACATGCGCAATCAACTCCTGCGCGATTGCGATTGGGCATCAATGGCGCACTCGATCGAAGTTCGTACGCCGCTGGTGGACTGGACGCTTTATCAGTCCCTCGCGGGTCTGATTCGCTCCGGGAATCTCGCCCGTGGCAAGCAATTGCTGGCCCACGCACCGCGCCAGCCATTGCCCGCAGCCGTCGTCCAGCGCCGAAAAACCGGCTTCGCGGCGCCTCTGACACACTCACCGTGGGACAGCACTGTTCGCATCGACGTCGGCGAGAGTCGATTCGGCGTAGGGATGCAGTCCTCACCCGCACGCAATCTCGCCGCCTATGTCTGGACGGCACAGGGACTTCCGACATGATTGTGAGCGTCATCGTTCCCGCCTTCAATCGCCTGGGCCCCTTACGTGACACGCTGCAAACGGCGCACCGAGCCTTGGCCGAGGTGGCCAAACATGGTCTCGGCAACGGCGAACTGATTCTCGTCGACGATGGTTCGACGCCCGCTTTGGACAGCGTGGATCTGCCGGTGGCCGACGTGGTCGGCGTCAGCCAACACATTTTGCGGCAAACCAATTCCGGCTCCATTGTCGCGCGCCAGACTGGCTTGGCAGCGGCGCGCGGGCGCTATGTGCAGTTCCTCGATTCCGACGACCTGTTGGCACCGGAAAAGCTGTCGTTACAGATTGCAGCCATGGAAGCGACTGGCGCCACCGCCTCTTTCGGCACCCTGGTCGACGCTAGCAAGCAGGCGGATGGCCGTCTCGAATTCGCGCCCGCCAACGAGCGTGCTGCGCGCATCCTGACACCGGCGCAATGGTTGCTCAGCGAGCAACCGGCACCGCATGTGCCGATGTTTCGCCGCGACGCGATTGCGGATGCCATTGCCCGACCGATCCTCCCATTGCAACGACGCGCCGATGCCGCGGGCGATATCTGGCTGTATCTGAACTGCGCGCTGATGCCAGGCGTTGCGGTCGAAGTACCTTTGGCGCGCGCGGCAATCGGCGTCCATGATGAACTCCGCTACAGCCTGCAGTGGGAGAAACTGGCCTACACCTCGCTGCTGCTGATGGAAGCGTTCATGGCCGAAACGGCAAGTCGCAACGATGCGACCGTCGCGCGGCAATTGCTCGGGGTTGCGGCGTTTCGCAGTTGGCGCCGCTTGCCGATTGATTTCGCGGCCAGCTATCAACGCCGTTTGCTGTCGATTTATCGGGCTGCTCCGAAGGGCCCGCTGGCGGAGCTTGATGGCCGCCGGTTCGGGCAAATCGCCGGCCTGATCGGACCGATGCCCGCAGCTCAGTTGCTGCGGCGCTGGCGCAATCATCGTTATGCGAGTTGCCGCAGCGTCGATGACGCGACCTTGCAGCGGATCGTCGAGAGTTGTCAGCCGTGATCCGCATTCTGGCCTTGGTCACCGATGCCTGGGGCGCCTACGGCGGGATTGCGCAATACAACCGGGATCTACTGGAGGCCCTGAGCGACAGTGCTGCTGTGGCGCACATCGACGTGCTGAGTCTGGGCCGAGTTGAATCGCCGCAACGAGCGAAGATCGCCGTCCGCGATGCGGGTGGCAGCCGGTTTCGTTTTGTCGCCATGGCGCTGCGCGCCGTGCGCCGACAGCGACCGACGGTGATTTTCTGTGCGCACATCCACTTCATGCGCGTCGCAGCCATCATGAAGCGAATCAGCGGCCGGCCCATCTGGCTGCAGATTCACGGGATCGACGCCTGGGAACGACCGCGACCTGCCGATACGAGGGCAACGCTCCGAGCCGATCTGGTCACCGCTGTCAGTCGCTTTACGCGCGCCCGCTTTCTGAGTTGGGCAGCGCTGGCGCCCGAGCACGTGCATGTGTTGCCGAATACGGTGCAGGCCATGTTTCATCCTGGCCCGCGCCGATCCGCGTTCAGGCAGGCTCAGCTTGTGCCCACAGCGGCCTGGCCGGTGCTTTGTACGGTCGCGCGTCTGAGCAGCCATGATCGCTACAAGGGCATCGACCGCGTCATCGCGGCCCTGCCGGATCTGATTTGCCAGTATCCGGATCTGATCTATCTGATCGCAGGCGGTGGCGATGATCAGGCGCGGCTGGCCTTTAACGCCGAACGACTGGGGGTTTCCGAGCGTGTGCGATTCCTTGGCCGGGTCGAGCCCGAGGTACTGCCTCAGCTGTATCGCGAATCCGATCTCTTCGTCATGCCAAGTACCAAGGAAGGCTTCGGCATTGTCTTCATCGAGGCCATGGCCTGTGGCACGCCAGCATTGGGTCTGGATGTCGATGGCAGTGTCGACGCCTTGCTTGAAGGCCAACTGGGGCATCTGGCCGATATGAATCAGCTCCCGGCATCGATCGCTGCCGCAGTGAGCGATACCCGAGACCGCGAATCATTGTCGCAGAAGACCTTGAAGTGCTTTGGTAAACCCGCCTTTGCTGCCAATATCGCGCGTTTGCTCAAGCAGATCGAACAGCGCTTTGCCGAACCCACGCCGTCATGACTGACACCATCCTGCTGATCACGCCTGATTCCCGGCACAGCCATTACTGGCAGGATCTCTGGCGCTATCGCGAACTGTTCTGGCAGCTCGCCAAGCGCGATATCTCGGTGCGCTACAAGCAGACCGTGATCGGCGCTGCGTGGGCCATCGTGCGGCCTTTGCTGACCATGTTGGTGTTCACCGTCGTGTTCGGTCGCTTGGCCAAGCTGCCGAGCGCGGGCGACGTGCCGTATGCGATTCTGGTCTTCGTCGGCATGCTGCCCTGGTATTTGAGTTCAACCGCACTCGCCGCCGCTGCCGACAGCATGATCACCGGGACGAGCTTGATCGGCAAAGTGTACTTTCCGCGTTTGATCATCCCGATTGCCAGCATGGTCGTGGCCCTGGTCGATTTCGCCATCAGTGCGTTGCTGCTGGCAGCCTTGATGCTCTGGTACCAGGTGTTGCCGGATTGGCGGATATTGATGTTGCCGGCATTCATTCTGCTCGCGATCTTGACGGCTGCCGGCCCCGGCATCTGGTTTGCCTCGCTGAGTTTGAAGTACCGCGATTTTCGTTTCGTCGTGCCGTTCCTGGTGCAACTCGGGCTCTATGTATCGCCGGTCGGGTTCTCTAGCAATATCGTCCCTGAGGCCTGGCGTTGGCTATATCAATTGAATCCCATGGTCGGCGTCATCGATGGCTTCCGCTGGTGCCTGCTCGGCGGCGCTGTGCCGTTGAACACCAATGCGCTTCTCAGCAGTCTGGCCGTCACTGTGGTTCTGCTCTGGCTCGGTTTGCGCCGCTTCCGACGGACCGAGCGCTTCTTCGCCGACATCGCATGAGCGGTTTTGCGATCGACGTCGAGAATCTGGGCAAGTCCTATCTGATCGGTCATCAGAGGGTCGAGACGTCGCCAAGTTTCCGTGATCGGATCAGCCGATCGGTGCGTGACAGTACGCGTCGCTTCGGTGATTTCCTGCGCGGTCGGCCGGTGCTTGAAGGCCAGATCAGCGAGGAGTTCTGGGCGCTGCGCGGGGTCTCGTTTCGCATTGAGGCCGGCGAAGTGGTCGGCGTGATCGGCCGCAACGGTGCGGGCAAATCAACCTTGCTGAAACTCCTGTCGCGGATCACCGAGCCCAGCGAAGGCCAGGCGCGCATATGCGGTCGGGTCGCCAGTCTGCTCGAGGTTGGCACCGGTTTTCATCCCGAGCTTACGGGCCGCGAGAACATCTTCTTGAATGGCGCCATTCTGGGCATGCGCCGCGCCGAGATTGCGCGCAAGTTCGATGAGATCGTCGCCTTCGCCGAAGTCGAGCGCTTTCTCGATACGCCCATCAAGCGTTACAGCAGCGGCATGCATATGCGCCTCGCGTTCTCGGTGGCGGCGCATCTGGAACCCGACATTCTGATTGTCGACGAAGTGCTTGCCGTTGGGGATCTGGCCTTTCAAGCCAAGTGCCTGGGCAAGATGGAAGCGGTGGCCAAAAACGAAGGGCGCACGGTGTTGTTCGTCAGTCACAACAACGCGGCTGTGGCCAGTCTGACTCGGCGCGGGCTGGTCTTGGCTCAGGGCAACAAAGTTTTCGATGGACCGATCCGCGAAGCGCTGAATTTCTACACACAGAGTCTGCCGCGCGCGGGCTTCAGACGCCAAGTAGATGCGAGCCGACCGCAGATCGTCGATGTACGAATCGATGAGGCGTTGATGAGCCGTGGCCAATTGCGGGTGCTCGTGCAATTCAATTCGCCACGCGAGTTGCATCCCATTCTGATAGGTGCCGTCGTCCACACGGCGGCCGGCGCCCCCGTGTTCGGCTTCAACACCCAGCAGGACCCGGATTTCGAAGCCCGACCGCTTCGGGCCGGCTGGGCTTTACTTGACGCAGGCGAGCTGCCGCTATTGACCGGGCTGTACAAGCTATCGATCTGGTTCGGCGAGAAGAACGAGAACTTCGACGTGCAACATGATGTGCTGAGCTTCGACTGGGTCAGCCCGCGACCGAGTCCACCCGGGGTCAGCATCGATGCGATTGGCGCGCTGGCCATTGGCGGCCATTGGTCCTTACTTGCGGACGCGCCAGCGCTATGAACCCGGTTCGGCCGTTCCCCCAATTGCTTCATCAACACGAAGGCATGCCGGCCAGCGCAGTGCCCGCCGACCGAGCCACCGCATTTTGGATGTACCGCCAGCCATGACGCTCAGGAATCTACCCCGAATCACCCTTGGCATTGGCGGCTCGCTGGGTCACGATGCCAATGCCGCGCTGATGGTTGATGGACGCCTGCTGGGCGCCAGCCAGCAGGAGCGCTACAGCCGCATCAAACATGATGGCGGCTTTCCGGCAGCGGCCATCGCTGACTTGCTCGCGGATGCCGGCCTGACGCCGGCTCAAGTACAAACCGTCGTGTTCTCCGAAAAGTTGTTTCAGACTACGGTGTTCGATCGAACACGCGCGCCCTCATCCTGGCTGAGTCGCGGCTGGTCCTCGCTGCGGTCTAAGTTCGATCGCCGACCAGGCTTCGGCCATCCGTTCGCGACCCAAGCGGCCGCATTGATGCCGCAGGCCACACAGCGTTTCGCCTGGCATCACCTGACCCATGTGGTTGGCGCCTTTTTCACGACGGATTGCGAGCGCGCGGCGTTCTTGTGCGTGGATGGCAAGGGCGAGGACAGCAATGCCTCGATTGGCCGCATCAGTGCACAAGGCATCGAGATGCTGGCCGAACTTCCGGGTGAAAATGGCCTGGGCCTGTTCTATACCCTGACCACGCGCTTTCTGGGCTTCCCGAGCTTCGGCTCCGAATACAAAGTCATGGGTCTCGCGCCCTATGGTCAACCGCGTTTTGCGATGGCCTTGCGGCAGTTGCTGCAGCAAGGCGAAGGCGGAGCGATACGGCTGGCGCGCGACGCGCAATTCCATCCGCATCAACTCGATACCTTGCTGCCTTGGGTCGCAGCGACGATCGGCATGCCGGCACGCCAGAAGAGCGATCCATTGCGGTCCGAGCACGCTGATTTGGCAGCCTCGCTGCAACTCGTGTTCGAAGAATCGGTGATGGCCATGGCCGCGCAGGCCAAGGCACTGACGGGCGAAAGCACCTTGCTGTTCGCTGGCGGCTGCGCACAGAACTGTGTTGCCGCGGGCATTGTCCGGCGTAGCGGCCTGTTCGCGCAGGTGATCAACTCACCCGTGGGTGGCGACATGGCAACGGGCCTCGGCGCGGCACTGATGGATCAATGGCAACAAGGTCTGCTGCCCGGCTTACGGGTTGAGGACCGCGGTTACTATCTCGGCTCGTTGCCGGGTCAGGCGCCGGCGGCGGCTGAACCCTATCGCGTCGAAGTGGGTGACGACCTATTCGAAACGGTCGCCGGCCTGCTTGCCAACGGCAGCATCGTTGCCTGGTGTCGCGATCGCATGGAACTCGGGGCCAGAGCCTTGGGTGCGCGTTCCATCCTGGCAGATGCACGCGTGCCTGGCATGCAATCGCGGCTGAATCTCGCGGTGAAGTTTCGCGAAGGGTTTCGACCTTTTGCACCGATCATCCTCGAAGAGCGCAGCGGCGAATGGTTCGATCACAGCGGCCCGTCGCGCTATATGCAATTCGTCGAGCCCTTGCGCGCTGATCGACGCATCGCCAGCAACAGTGACCAAACCGACATGCGCGCGCGATTGGATGCGCGCCGCTGCGAGGTCGACAGCGTGGTGCATGTCGACTACACCGCCCGCCTGCAAACGGTGCATGCTGGCACGCATGCCGATATGCATCGCCTGCTCAGCGCCTTCGAACGGTGCACCGGCGTGCCGATGTTGATCAATACCAGCTTCAATGTTGCGGGCGAGCCGATCGTGCGTACTGCCAGCGAGGCCTGGGATTGCTTTCTGCATACCGATATCGACTTCTTGGTCATCGATGACCAACTATTCCGCAATCCAATGCAATTGAGCCGCGAGGAGAAGATCGCATGGGTCGATCGCTTCAAGTCTTTGGCCTGAGGCTCTACGCCTGGCTGTTCCGGATCCGTGGCGACGTGCGCTGGCGTCAGAGCGGCAAGACCGATGCCCTTGATCGGCCCTGAGCGAGCTGACAGCGTCATGGATAGCGTGCTCACAAGTCCCGCAATCTCGGTGCTGATTTGCGCGCACAATCCGGATTTGCCAAGGCTGGCACGCGTGCTCGCAGCACTCGCAGCGCAAACGCTGCCGATGCCTGCGTTCGAAGTCTTGATCATCGACAATGGCTCGACGCCGGCGCTGCAGCGGGACACCATTCACGCGCCTCCAACACTGCACTTGCGCATTGTCCCGGAACCGAGACTTGGTTTGAGCGAGGCCCGGGCCACGGGGTTTCTTGAGGCCAAGGCACCAATTCTGGTGCTGGTCGATGATGACAATGGATTGAGTCCCAACTACCTCGCCGATGCTTGCGCTTATCTTGATGCCCATGCCGACATCGGCGCGCTCGGTGGGCCCTGCCTACCGGAGTTCGATGGCCCGATTCCGCCGTTTGCAAACGAGTTTCTGCCCTTGCTTGCCTTGCGCGATCTGGGCCCGGAGATTCAGTCCGTGCCTGGACAACCGGGTCAGCGGCTCGACTATCCGCTGTTCGCGCCGATGGGTGCGGGCATGGTCCTGCGCACGACCTTAGCGGTAGATTGGGCGGCGGCGTTCCGACGCGGCGAGCGAAAATTGATGGATCGGCGCGGCAAGAGTTTGAGTTCGGCGGGCGATAACGACATCGTTCTGCATTTGTTAGCCAAAGGCCAGGGCGTGGCCTATCTGCCGGCCTTGCGCGTCACCCACATCCTGTCGATCGCGCGTTTGGAGGTGGACTATCTGAGGCGTCTCAACCTTGGCATTCAGCAGAGTTGGATGCAGGTGCTGCGCTTCAATGGCGTGTCGCCTTGGCCGCCAATTAGTCGACTCGGCGCGTGGCTTCGAATTGCGCGCGCTTATGTTCGGTATCAGGCGTGGCGGGGCCCGGTGCAGCGCATTCGCTTTGCCGGAGCCAAGGGCCATTTCCTTGGGCGCGTGCCGTGAGTCGTTGGCGACAAATGGGCCTCGGTCGACTCTGGTACCAGCTTTGGCATCGACCCAAGGCGCGTTATGCCGAACTGAAAAAACATGGCGGCTGGTCTGGTTATCGCGCGCTGCAGGCGGGACAACGGCATCTGGCGGAGGCCGCAGCTGGATTACCCGCGCGCCAGGATCTTTCTCTTGGCAAGCAATCCGTGACGCTCAATGTGATGACCGGCGCGCGCTACTGGGATCAAACCAGCGCCTGTCTGTGGACGCTCGCGCAGCACAGCCAACAACACTTCCGCATCCGCATTCTCGATGATGGCAGCTTGAGTGCGGCGCATTGCGCCGTTCTGCAGCGTTTGTCACCCGAACTGAGCATCCAGTCCGAGGCCCAGGCACGGGCACGTGTGGCCGAGTTCTTGCCCGCGCAGAGATACCCGACTCTGAGCGGGCTGTGGTTTCGCTACAAGCACATCCGCAAAATTATCGATGCGCATCTGGGTCGCAACGATTTCAATCTGGTGCTCGATTCCGACATGCTGTTCTTCGCCCGGCCGAAGGCCTTGCTCGACTATCTCGAAACACCGCACGGCGGCATCGCGATGATCGATTGCGCCGAGTCGTATGGCTATCCGCGTGCTGAACTTGATCGCCTCTGTGGCGGAAGCGTGCCGACGCCCGTCAATGTTGGCGTGCTCGGCATGCCCAGTGGTGAGCTCGATTGGGATCATATTGAATACTGGGCAAAAGCGCTGATCGCGGGTTTTGGTCCCCATTACTTTCTGGAGCAAACCCTGTCGGCCATGTTGCTTGCGGGCATGCCACACCGTTTTTTGCCGCGCGATGACTACCTGGTCATTGCCGGGGCAAATGCCCAGGCCGAACACACCGCCTGTCTGGTGCACTACGTCGATGCCAGCAAGCGCCAGTACTACGATCGCAATTGGCAGCAAGTGTTTCGCCCGTGATCATCGTGCAGGCTACCAGCGGCACCGGCAATCAGCTCTTCCAATACGCCGCCGCCCGAGCATTGAGTCTGACTAACGGCGAAACGCTGTGTGTCGACGCCCTGGCGTTTCTGGCGAGACCGCACGCGAACGTGAACGTCGAGGCTCGCGACTTCATTCTGGGTGATCTGAATCTGCCGATCCGCGTGATCGGTCGCGAGGCGGCGTTCTGGCATGGATGGCGTGGCGCCATGCGGCTACGCAATGCCTGGCTCGGGCTGGGGCTGCAGGTCTATCGCTGTGAAAGTCTTTGGCAGCCAAACTTCGACCGCCTCGGCCGCAGTCTATTGCAAGGCTACTTTCAGGATCAGCGCTACTTCGCCGCACACGCCAATACCGTGCTGCGCGAAGTGGATCAGGCCTTGAGCACGCTGGCCACACAAACACACAGTCAGGCTTCGGATGCCGATGCCGCCTTGCACGTGCGCCGCAGTGACTATCTGCATCATGCCGGCACCGATACAGGCTGGTTCGAACACTACTACGAGCGCGCACTCAAGACTTTGCGCGACGCAGGCGCGAAGCGCATCGCCATTTACAGCGACGATCCCAATTGGTGTCAACAAGCCTTCACAGGATACGAAGCGATCGAAGTCATGCCGGTCGATCCGCGCCATGGTGGTCTGCTCGATCTGTGGCGGCTGAGTCAGCATGCACGTATCGCGCTCTGCAATAGTACGTTTTCATGGTGGGCTGCACGGGTGGCCACTGAGCGGGGGGCACAGATCATCGCGCCTTCCCGCTGGGCACAGTGGTGCGCCGATCCAGAAGCCGCGTTGATGCAACCAAGTTGGCAGCGTTTGTGATGGACGCCACATCGAAGCTCGTATCGGTTTTGGTGCCCTGCTTCAACGCTGCCCGGCATTTACCAGCAACGCTCGACTCGGTGGAGTCATTACGCTGGCCCGAACTTGAGATCGTGCTCGTCGACGATGGCTCGACCGACAACAGTCTGAACCTGTTGCGCGCCTATCAGACGCAAAGCCGACACCGCGTCCAAGTACTGACGCAAGCAAACCAAGGCGCGGCGGTGGCACGCAACCAAGCCTTCGCGGCGAGCCACGGCGCGTTCATTCAATATTTGGATGCGGATGATCTGCTCGATGCGGACAAAATCGATTTGCAGGCCGAAGACCTGCTGGACTCCGGCGCGGCTCTGAATGCGGGCTGCTGGGGCCGTTTTGTGGACGATCCCGACGCAACGCGCTTTGTGCAAAGCCCCGAGCCCAGCCCCTTACCTGCGGCCGAATATTTGCGTCGACATTTAGCGGAGGCACTGATGCTGCAGCCGTCGGTGTTTCTGGCCCGCCGCGAGTTGATTGCCGCCAGTGGCGGCTTTGATCCAAGGCTCAGTCTCAATGATGATGGTGAGTTCTTCGCGCGTGTCATTGCCCGTGCAGGCGGCATCCGCTTCGTTTCGGAGGCGCGCTGTCGCTATCGCTCGGGGGATCCAGGCACACTCGCGGGCCAGCGCAGCGCACAGGCCTTGGCCTCGGCCTTGCTGGCCATGCAACTGACTCAGGCCACAGCAGCCGCGCTGGATGGTTCAGCGCTGATGCGCGAGGCACGCGCCAAAGCCATGGCGCGCGTCGCGGCCTACCTGGCACCACATGATGCGACGCTGGCCGAACGGGCCTGGCACGAAGCGCGGGCACTCGATCCCAAGGCCCATTGGGATGAAGGCGGTCGCAGTTATCGCTGGCTGAAGCCTTGGCTCGGCTGGCAGCGCGCGCGCCGGGTCGAACATCTACTGGCGCAGTGGCGCGCCATGCGGCGGCGGCACTCATGAGCGTGCTGATCAGCCATACCGCCGCCCCGCCGTTTCTGCGCTACACCGCGCAGGCAATCGACCAGGCCGGTTTGCTCAGATTGGCCGTGATCGGCCTCGCCACGCGCAGCGATGATCGACTGATGCGCCTGCTGGCGCACAGCGGTTGGATGCCGGCCCTGCATGATTTGCTGAAACGCAAGCTGTTCGATGACATTCCGCGCCAGCGCTTGGCCCGATATAGCCGCTATGAATGGGCGCGGCTGCTCTGCGGCCGACTTGATCGCAGTGGCAAGTTGACTGACTGGCTCTGGGATCAAGGCACCCGCGCGTTTGATCGCTACGCGGCGCGACAATTGCGTGCGGATGATCTGGCGTTTGGATACGAGTATGGTTGTCAGGCTTTGTTCGAACGCGCCAAAGCCATGGGCCTTCGCACCGTCTACGAAATTCCGAGCGCGGCACACGACTGGTATCACGATCTTCTGGCCCGCGAGTTACAAGCGTTTCCGGATTTGCTCACGCCTTTGCAGGAACACACGGACCGGCTGCAGGCCGAACGCAGCGCCCGTCGACGGGCCGAACTCCAGCTGGCCGATCGTGTGCTCGTCTATTCGCAACATGTGGTCGATAGTTATCGGGCCGAAGGCGTGGACGTGTCGAATTTCCGCGTGATCAATCTGGGCGCGCCGCCGGTGGCCGAGCGCATCATCGGCACCGATCCAGGGTCCGGGCCCATCCGACTGGTGTTTGCCGGCACGTTCGGTATTCGCAAGGGGGCGCACTACTTGATTCAGGCCTTGGAGCAGTTTCCAGCCGGCCAGGTGCAGCTCGATGTCTACGGCAGCTGGGCCTTGTCTGAGTCCTGGCGCGAGCGTGCAGCGCGCGTGGCAACACTCCATGGACCGGTATCGTTCGATGCTTTGCAGCAAGCGTTGGCACACGCCCATGCGCTGGTGCTGCCGTCTTTGAGCGAAGCGTTTGGCATGGTCGTGACCGAGGCGCTCGCACAGGGCACGCCGGTGCTGGTGTCGGATGCCGTGGGTGCCGCGGATCTGGTCCAAACCGGCGAATCCGGCGCTATCGTGAGCGCGGGCTCTTCGGCGCAGATAAAGAGCGGCTTACAACAGCTGAGTGAGGCACGCGGGCGCTGGTCGCAGATGCGAGAAGCCGCCCGTGCGGCAGCCCAAGGCTGGCAGTGGGCCGATCACGGCCGCGCGGTGGTCAATCTCATTCGAGAGACCGAAGCGCTGGCATGAAGGTGCTGATTCTGATTTCCGGACACCTGCTCAGTTGCCCACGCGCGGTGAAGTTTGCCGATGCGCTGAGTCGAGCTGGGCATTCGGTGCAGGTAATGAGCCTGGCGGTGCTGCCGTCGTTGCTCGCCAATGATCAAGCCTTGGCGAGCACCCACGCCTGGTCCTTTCAAGCGCGCCGGCCGTCCAGAGCTCTTGGCAGTCGGATTCGCCAGACCCTTGCGCGGAGACTCGTGCAAATGGGCATCCAGCAACCGACCGTTCTGGCTGCCTCGGAAGCCGTCCTTGCCGAACCGCTGGTGGCGGCGGCAAGTGGCAGTCCGTTCGATCTGTTGCTGCTCAGCAATTTGCCCGCCTATGCTGCCGGTCTTCGATTGTTGCGCCAGCGCTTCGCAGCGCGGGTCGTGCACGTGGATCTCGAAGACGATCACGTCGACATGCTGCCCGATCGCTCGGATCAACAAGCCGAGCGTGTGCGTCGGCAAGCCTTGATTGCGGCGACGCTCGCGCATGCTGATCTGATCACTGCCGCATCGCCTTTGATGGCCGCTGATCTATCGGCGCGCTACGGCAAGCCGGTGCGCTGTGTGCTGAATGTCTTTGATCCAGTGCCGGAGCCAAGCGCTACGAACAATCAGACCCTGATCTGGCAATCGCAGACCATCGGCCCGGAGCGCGGGCTCGAAGCTTTGATTCGCGTGCTCGGCCTGCTGCCCAATGCGCCCAAGGTGTTGCTGCGCGGCATGCTGGCGCCCGGCTTCGATCAAGTCTTGAAACGCGAGGCGCGTGCTGCCGGCCTGCCGGAGTCAAACCTGCAATTCTCGGCGCTCTCGCCGCCCGCGCAATTGCTCGAACACTCTCGTGGGTTCCGCGCTGGACTCGCAATCGAAGTCGCCCCCGAACGGAATCGCCAGCATTGCCTGACCAACAAGCTGTTTGAGTACCTGGCGGCGGGCGTGCCGGTGATTCTGAGTCAAACCCCTGCGCATTCGGCCATCTTGCCCGAGCTCTTACCTGCCGCAGTCATGATTGACTTGAATGCACCGAAGGCTGCTGCCGACGCGCTGGCGCAGTGGCTGGATCAGCCCGCAACCGCACAGGCTGCGGCGGCCTATGAACTGGCGCGCACGCGCTTCAATTGGGCCACCCACAGCCAACCGTATTTGGCAGCACTCGCGGCTGCCTTGCCGAGCCCTTGACCATATGCGTATTCTGCTCAGTGCTGACCCGATGATCCCAGTGCCACCCAAACTCTATGGTGGCATTGAACGGGTTATTTCCCTGCTGATCCAGGAGTTGCATCGCCGTGGCCACGATTTGGCCCTGCTTGCGCATCCCGAATCGAGCGAACCGGGCTGTCAGCGCTATGCATGGCCCGATGTCGAGATGCGGGGGCGGTTTGACTGGCGTTTCCCAAGGCAGTTGCATCGGGTGGTCAAATCGTTCCGGCCGGAATTGGTGCACAGCTTTTCGCGCCTGATCTGGTTGCTGCCTTTGTTGACCGAGGCACGACTGCCCTTGCTGATGAGCTATCAACGAGAAATCTCGCTGCGTAATGTCAGCTTAGCGGCGCGCCTGGCTGGGGCACGTCTGAGCTTTAGCGCCTGCTCGTCCAAGCTGATGTCTGGAGTACCCGATCAACGCCGCTGGCATGCGATTCCAAACATGGTCGATGGCAGTCGCTATGACCCGCAATACCGGGTGGCCGCCGATGCGCCTTTGGTATTCCTGAGTCGACTCGATCGCATCAAGGGCGCTCATCTGGCGATTGCTGCGGCCAAAGCGGCAGGCGAGACCTTGATCCTCGCTGGCAACCGCGCTGATTCCGGACCTGAGCGCGACTACTTTGAGCGAGAGATCGCACCCGCTCTGGATGATCGACAGATCCGCTGGATCGGCCCGGTCGATGATCAACAGAAGAATACCCTGCTCGGCCGAGCGAAGGCGATGATCGTGCCGATCCAGTGGGAAGAACCCTTTGGCATCGTATTTGCTGAGGCATTGGCCTGTGCCACACCCGTCATTGCCTCACCGCGCGGCGCGCTGCCTGAGATCATCGATTCGGGCGTGCAGGGCTTTCTCGTCGAAGGCGAAGCGGCACTGGTCGATGCCATTCGTGCGCTGCCAACGATCGACCGGCACGCCTGTCGACAACGCTTCGAAGACCGCTTTGCACTGGCGACCGTGGTCGATCAGTATGAACATCTGTACCGGCAATTGATTGAGGCGAGCAAACATGTCTGAACGCGTTGACGCGGTGCCGGCCAACCCAAAGGTCCAACCCTTACTCAGCATCCGTCATGTCCGAAGCCTGGCCTTGGGGGTCGCACTGATTCTGGTCTGGGCCGTGTCCCGGCCAAGCCAGGACGATCCGAGCAATTACCTGGGTTTCGGCCTCATTGTGCTCGTCGCGGTCTTGCCTTCGGTGTTCTGGGCGATCCGGGTCAAGAAATATGCTGTCCCCCTGCTCCCCTTGTACGCGATCTGCTTTCTTTGGACTGGGGCGATGCCCTTGCTCGATGCGCACCCCCTGGTTTTGATTTATCCGCCCGCGGATCGCCTATTTGCCGCGAGCGTTGTCTGTGCGCATCTTCTCGCCGCATTCGCAGCCTGGCTCCTGTTCTGGCGCCGCCCGGTCATGGTACCCAAGAACATCTGGGTGGTGCGCGCTGGGGTCCGTTCAGGCTATTACTACGGCATCATGTTTGTGGCGGTGTTGTACGAGATTCTGTATCGGATCGGCGCACTCAATTTCATTGCCGAATTGCTGCCCATCACCCGCGCAGTTGCTGGTTCGGCGATGTTGCTCAGCACGCTGCTGCTTGCCTTCCGAATCGGCAAGGGCGAGTCGGACAGTCTGCGCAAGTTCACCTATTATGGGCTGCTGCTGGTCTATTGCGTGGTCACTTCGTCAAGCCTGCTGTTGGTCACTGCGATCATCATGATTGGCGTGACCATTTTCGGTTTGACGCTCAGTTCCGGTCGCATCCCGTGGCTGCTCTTGGCAATCACGATGCCGATCCTTGCGGTGCTGCATCTGGGCAAGGAACAGATGCGTGATTACCAATGGAACTACATCGGCGAATACATCATCCCCATCAGCGATTTTCCAGCGCTTTACGCACGATGGTTTGCTTTCGGTATGGAACGCATGGCGTTAGGCGAGGATCGCTTCAACTTTCAATCAGCGCGCTCGGTCGTCGAACGCGCAAGCCTGATCCAGATGACGCTGCGCACTACGTTCATGGCCGGCCGTGATGTGCCGTTTCTCTACGGTGCATCGTATGCCCCGGTCCCGTTGCTGTTGGTGCCCCGAATGATCGTGCCGGACAAACCGTCCTCGCATGAAGGCACCACGATTTTGAACGTGCACTATGGTTTGCAGGATCGCGAAGGCACCGAAGTGACCACGATCGGTTGGGGCTTGATGAATGAGTCTTATGCGAATTTTGGATTCTATGGCGTGATTGGTCTCGGCTTCCTGCTTGGTGGACTGATGGCCTTCATCGAGCGACTCGGCAAAAGCCTGCCGCTGCAGTCGCTGCGTGTGCTCTATGGCTTCTTCTTCGTCGGCATTGCCATCAATACGGAAGCGACGATGGGCGTGTTTCTGACCACCTGGTTCCAAGGTACCGTTGGCTTGGCGTTCCTCGTGCCGCTGATGGAGCGTCGAGCAGTCAGCAAGAACATGGAAGGAATCGAGTTTTGATCGCGCCAGTCCGGCTGGCGATTGTGGTCAGCCACCCGATTCAATATTACGCACCCTGGTTCCGCGCGCTCGCACAGGAAGACTGGCTCTGCATCAAAGTATTCCACCTCTGGGACTTCGGCATCACCGAGACGTTCGACCCAGGCTTTCAGCAAACGCTCCGCTGGGACATCGATCTGCTATCCGGCTACGACTCAATGCTGGTGCCAAACATCAGCCCCCGGCCGGGCACCGATCATCTGCTCGGCCTGGTCAACCCGGGACTGATGGCCGCGCTGCGTGCCTTCTCGCCAGACGCCGTGCTTGCTTTTGGTTACAGCCAGTGGAGTTTGCTGGAACTGGGTCTGCGTTGCCCCTGGCCTTTGCTGTTGCGCGGCGATTCCCATGCCCTGGCGGCGGCGTCGGTCAATCGTGGCCTCAAGGCTTGGCTGCGTCAGCGCATTCTGAAACGGGCGGCAGGCCATCTGGCCGTGGGCCAGGCCAATCGTGACTGGCTGCTTAGGCAAGGCGTGGACGACGGTCGAATCTTTCGGGCGCCTCATGCCATTGATCAGGCACGATTTCGCGCCGCACTGCCAGACGCGCAGGCAGCCGCACAGGCGCTGCGTCAACGATTGTCGATCGCCGAGGATGCCCTGTTGATTGGCTTTGTCGGCAAGCTCGAAGACAAGAAACAGCCTTTGGCCCTGATTGATGCGTTTCGCCAGTTGGAGGACCCAAACCTCCGGCTCGTGCTCGTTGGCAGCGGCCCGTTGCAGGCCGCCGTTGATGCCGCCTGTGCAACCGATTCCCGCTGTCGGCGCCTGCCATTTTGCAATCAGACCGAGATACCGCAGATTTACGCCATGCTCGATCTGCTGGTGCTGCCGAGTTTTGTCCACGAAACCTGGGGTCTGGTTGTCAATGAAGCGCAGGTGTTTGGCGTACCGGCCTTGCTCAGCTCGCATGTTGGCGGGCATCCGGATCTGATCCTGAGTGGCCAGACGGGCTGGGTGTTTAAGGCGGGCGATACTTCGGCGCTGAAAGCGGGACTGCAGGAAGCCTGCCGCTCGCGTGCGCTATTGCAGGCGATGCGGCCAGTGGTGATGGCACATGCGCAGAACTTCAGTTATGCGATGGCAACGTCGGGCCTTCGACAAGCGTTGTCGCTGATCGCCGGCAAACCCTTGTGATCAAGGTCCTGCACGTTGTGCCCTCGTTGAATGTTGAAACCGGTGGCCCGGCGCGTTCGGTCAGCATGCTGGCCGATGCGCAGACCATGGCCGGCATGAGCGTGACCGTGCTGACGCTTGACTATCAACGCCATGGCCGTGTTTTGAGGCCAGAAAAGGCGGCGCTCGAATTGCTCGAAGCGAATGCGCTGGCCCGCTTCACGCGCGGCTGGTCGCCGGCGTTTGCGCGCCGTGCACGCGAGCTCGCAGCGAGCCATGACCTGATCCACAATCATGGCCTCTGGATGCAGGTGAATCGCTTTGCGCGCATGGCGGCCGAAGCGTTCAACCGCCCGTTGATCAGTTCGCCGCGTGGCATGCTGGAGCCCTATTCCCGGCAGCGCAGCGTCTGGCGCAAACGTTTGGCGCATGCCGCCTTTGAGGCGCGCAATCTCGCCGCCACGCGCTTGTTTCATGCCACTGCCGAATTGGAAGCAGCCGCGATCCGGGCGTTTGTGCCGGCTGCCGAGATCGCGATCTTGCCGAACATTGTCGCGAACGTCGCAAAGGCGCAGACCGATCCGATCGCGCCACCCACAATGTTGTTTCTGGGCCGGCTTGATCAGAAGAAGGGTCTCGACTGGCTGCTCCATGCGTGGCAGCAACTCCGTGGGCAACGCAGGGACTGGCAATTGCATATCGCCGGGCCTTGTGGCTTGGGTTTTGAGTCGGAATACCACGAACTACGTCGAGCGACCGCTGAGGACGCGAGTGTGCACTGGCTGGGCCCGCTGGACGGCGACGCAAAGGCCGCAGCCCTGGCGGATGCCGCAGTCATCGTGCTGCCATCGCGGTCGGAGAACTTCGGCAACGTGGTGACCGAGGCACTCTGGACCGGACGCCCGGTGCTCACCACCCACGCGACGCCTTGGGCCGTACTCGCACAAGAGGGCATTGGTTGGGTGGTCGATGCGACGCAGGCAGGCATTTCGGCTGGGGTCGCAACGGTCTTGGCCAGCGAACTCGACCAGCGTTTGCAAATGGGAGCGCGCGCCCACGTCTACGCGAAACGCGAGTTTTCGCGCGAAGCGATTGCCGCGCAGTGGCAGCAGACCTATCAGTATGTGCTCGGCGCGCACGCGCGCCCGGCCTGTGTGTGGCAGCCAACTTGAAGATCAGTATTTGCACAGGGCCGATTCTGCCGGTGCCGGCAATCAAAGGCGGCGCCGTCCATCGCTTTTGGGCGCAGATGGCGCCGGCCTTCGCGAGCGCCGGTCATGACGTTCATGTCTATGCCCGGGCCGATGCCAGTCAACGCGACTCCGAGTTTTCGGACCACGTGCATTGGCATCGAGCAGGCGGCTATGCGCAAGCCACGTCGGCGCTTTGGAACATGGCGCGCAGTTGGCGCGATGCAAGACACTTGGCACCGCGCCTGGCACCAGCGGATGTACTGATCAGCAACGACATCGCGCTGCCGCGCGTCATTGCCAAACGCCCTGAGACCGGCCGCTTGATCATCGCTTTGGGACGACAGCCCAAGGGCCAGCTGCGCTGGTATCCGCGGGTGGATGGCATTGCGGCTGCATCACAATCGGTGGCCGAGCAAGTGGCGTTGCAGGCACCAGCACTGGCGACGTGCACCACCGTGTTGCCTTACGCGATTGATACATCGGTGTTTCATACGGATGCCGCGACACCGCGCGATGCTGACGCGCTGCTGTTCGCCGGACGCCTGCATCCTGAGAAGGGACTCCTGCTCCTGATCGACGCGTTTCGGATCCTGCATGCCCGTCGGCCATCCCGCCGGCTCCGCATCATCGGTCCTTGGCAAACGGCCCAGGGCGGTGCCGGTCCGGCGTTTCGTGAAGCGTTGCGTACCCGTGCACTGGGGCTACCCGTGCAGTGGTCGGAGCCCGAATTTGATGCGGCGAGACTCGCCGCGATTTATCGCGAGCACGCGGTATTTCTGTATCCGTCACTCGCCGAGCAGGGTGAGACGTTTGGCCTCGCGCCGTTGGAGGCGATGGCGTGCGGTGCCGTTCCGGTCACCTCGGCCCTGCCCTGCTTTCGCGATTATCTAAAGCCGGGGCACAATGGCGACATGTTTGATCATCGCGCAGAGAATCCCGCACTGGCACTCGCCGACGCCACCGAACGCGCGCTCGCCGCGGCCGGGTCGGCCGGGGCGGCGTTGCACGCGACGTCGGCAGCATTTTCGGTCCCTGCCGTGGCGACGCGCTGGTTAGAGGCGTTATCGAACTGGAGCCGGGTCTGATGGAGCTGGCGTCGATCACCCCAGTGCTGTTGTGCTTCAACGAACAGGACAACCTGCCACGCACACTCTCGGCGCTGCGCGCCTTTCCGCGTGTCGTGATCGTAGACAGCGGCAGCACGGATGCCTCCCGGGCGATCGCACGGGAATTTGGCAATGTGCAATGGTTCGAGCGCCCCTTCGATCAGCATGCCGCGCAATGGCAACACGCCTTGTCGCGCTCGGAAACGGACTGGGTGCTGAGCCTCGACGCTGACTACGTTCTACCGGAGCCGTTGCTCGCCGAAATCGCGACCCTCGACCCGCATGCTGCGTCAGTGTTTCAAATCGGCTTTCGCTTCTTTGTGCATGGCGCGCCACTCAGTGCAACGTTGCTGCCACCGCGTGCCATGCTGTTTCGTCGGAGCCAGGCGCGCTATGTGCAAGACGGTCACACGCAAGTGCTGCACTACGAGGGTCATGCCCCATTGCTGCGCGAACGGGCCGAACACGACGACCGCAAGCCGCTGACGCGTTGGCTCTGGGCACAGATCCGCTACGTGCAACTGGAAGCCGACAAACTCCTGGCAGCGGATCCGCAAATGCTGGATCGCGCTGATCGCTTGCGGCGTCACCTGTTCGTCATGCCCTGGCTCGCGCCGGCCTATATCCTGATTGGCAAAGGTTTATTGCGGGACGGCTGGCGCGGTTGGCACTATGCACTGAGTCGCGCGCTCGTGGAGTTGATGCTGAGCCTGACCTTGATCGACCGCCGGTTTCGGTGCAAACCGGACGGGCGCAAACCGGAGCCACCCCCATGACCCGTCAGCGACTCGACCGCTTCGATAACCGGCAATTTGTGCGTGGACGATCCGCGTTGGTCGAGGCGCTGTGGCTGGTGGTCCAGGGTTGGTTGTTTGCGTCCGACTTGCCGGGCTCTGGCTGGCGCCGTCTTTTGCTGCGCTGGTTCGGTGCCGAGATTGGCCAGGGCGTCGTGATCAAACCACGCGTTCGGGTGAAATTCCCATGGCGACTGCAGATCGGAGACCATGCTTGGATCGGCGAAGCCGTTTGGATCGACAACCTGGCGCGGGTCGAAATTGGCGCGCATGCCTGCGTGTCGCAGGGCGCGTACTTTTGTACCGGCAACCATGACTGGCGGCGCGAAGATTTTGCGCTCAGGACCGAGCCCATTGTGGTTGGCGCGCATGCGTGGGTGGGCGCCATGGCACAACTCGCTCCAGGTGCGACGCTGGCGGATGGTGCGATTCTGGCCATGGGCTCACGGCTGTCAGGCAACACGGCACCCGATCGCCTCTACGCCGGATGCCCGGCGACCGACCAAGGTCCCCGCCAACGTTGATTCGGCGGCGCGCGATGGCGCCTGGGTCATCGCCGAACCTTCTGCGCAAAGAAGACCTCTTCGAAAAACGCGAATAGCGCCTCCGCGTGATGCTGCGGGTCGAAGGCCGCGCGATGCGCGTCGGTCCAGGCCGGGGCCGTTGGTGCGAGCAGCGCCTTTACGTCGGACGCCGAAAAGACCGCATGGGGGTCTATGGGCAGACACACGACCCCGGTGACATTGGCCAAGTCGCTATGCACGCGGTGCGCGCGCGGCGCCACGATCAGAAGCGGCTTGCCGCTCTGGATCAGGCCCGCCAGCTTGGATGGCTGATAGCCCGGGTCATCGGACAACAACGCGATCAGCCGTTCGCTTTCCGCTTGGCGCGCGCGCGCGTCGGCGACTGGCACGCGCTCGGTCTGCTCCGTCACTCGGAATTCCGACGGCACATTCAATCCCGGCGCAATACTCGGAATTCCCTGGCCCGCCGGCGCGTAGGACGTGCCGATGAACCGCAATTCGAGACCTTGCAACGCCGTTTTGGCGTCGCTGCTCAACGCGGACATCGCCGCCGCGAGCGCGGCGGCGGCCGGCTGCAAGTCGGTGCCGCCCCGTCCTACCGATGTCCACGTCCGCGGCACACGCAAGGCCAGCTCAGGCAACGGTGTCAGATCCGCGGGGAACGGCAGCACCCGCGACGGCGGGATCACGCCATAGCGGCGCTTCAAGTCGTCCACGTATCGAGGCGTAACGGCAGTGATGCCGGCGGCCATGCGCAGCACGGCAGGCTCGCGCCACCTTGCAGGTAGCTGTCCGAGCGAGAACTTCAGCC
The DNA here is from genome assembly GCF_003015185.1 of Ahniella affigens. Classification (GTDB taxonomy): domain Bacteria; phylum Pseudomonadota; class Gammaproteobacteria; order Xanthomonadales; family Ahniellaceae; genus Ahniella; species Ahniella affigens. The sequence goes on along the minus strand of NZ_CP027860.1, from coordinate 5,894,335 downwards.
AACCGCCTGGGGGGCGAATCCGCTGCCGCCGGTAGTAATCGTTGCGCCAGGGGTCTTGATAGTCCAATACAAACGGCACGCCGAAGTGGCGCCGCCACCGTGGCCCCAAGGTGAATGTGTCGAACGCCGTGCTGCTGAAATAGACGAGATCGAACGCACGCTCCATCAGCAGTCGGTCGCCGGCAGTCTGCAAGGCCGGCCGGCAGCGGCGATACAGACTGCCCATCCCGAGCCAGCGATGCCAGCGCGCCGACGGACTGGGGACCCGATGGATCGGGATGTCGTCCGGGAAAGCCGCCAGCAACGTGGGGTCTTGCGGCGCCCCGTGGTCTTCTGGGCGCACACACAGAATCTCGAGCGCCCAGCCCCGGGCGTGCGCGTACGGTGCCAGCAGACGGACGCGATGCATATCGGCCGACGTGCTGGGCAGGAAACTCGGACTGACAATCAGCAGGCGCTTCATGTCGACATTGAAGCACGCCCCCGCGCGAACGGGCAGTCCCGGACGAACGCCGCGCCCGTTTTGAGCCTGCCGCAGGCGGCGTGTGGATACTTGTCACAGTTGACCGACAATCTTTGCTTGACGCGCCTGCCGCGGGCCTTTTCAATGCAAGGATTGTCAGGGATCCATGCATGTACGAGCTTTTCAAATCCATTCTGAGGGCAACGCCGTTGTGGGCGCCACTGAAACGCCAGGTCGACCGCCGTCGGGACCAACGAGCGCTCTTGGACTGGCGGGCTGCCGGGCGTCCCGCACCACCACCGCATATCGTCAAACAGCGGTTTCTGCGGGCGCATGCCAACGCCTTTCAAACCCCCATTCTGGTCGAGACTGGCACATTTCGAGGCGACATGCTCGCGGCCCTGGCGGCCGATTTCGACAAACTCTATTCCATCGAACTGAGCCAAGAACTGTGGCAGCGCGCGCGCGAACGCTTCGCTGACAAACCGCATATTGAACTGATCCAGGGCGACAGCGGCGTCGAGATCAAGAATCTGCTTCCAAAACTCGATCGACCGGCGCTGTTCTGGCTCGATGGCCATTACTCGGCAGGCGACACTGCCCGCGGCGACAAGGACACGCCCATTCTGGAAGAGCTCGCGGCGATTCTTGAAATCAAGGCGCCGCAGCACCTCATTGTGATCGACGATGCGCGCTGTTTTGGCAGTGACCCGGCGTATCCAACCATCGCGGCCATCACCGCGTTTGTTGCGGCCAGGCGCCCGGACCTGACGGTCAGTGTGGCCGAAGACAGCATCCGGATTTGCCCGACAGGACGGCAGAGCCCGCTCAGTGACTGAATCGAGGCGCTCGATCCTGCTCTTGGCCGATTGGCTGCCACCGGATTTCGGCGCGATTGGCCAGTACGCCCTGCAGCATGCCGAGAAGCTGGCGGCCGAGGGCCACAGCGTGTGTCTGGTGGGGTTCTCGTCGACTGCTGCCAGTGCTGAAGAAGCCACGTGCGGCGACGGTCATCTCACGGTGATCCGCATTCATCGCAGAACCTATGATCGGTCTGCGGTGCTGCAGCGCGCCTGGTGGACGCTGACCGCCAATATCAGCCTCTTGTGGGCTGCGCGCCGCCAACTGCGCACATCCGATGAGGTGGTGTTTACGGGTTCGCCGCCGTACCTGCTGCATTTCATTGTTCCACTCAAACCATTCATGGCGGGTCGGCTGCGATATCGCATTGCCGATTTTCATCCTGAGTGTTTGATCGCGACCAAGCCTCGCGCATCCTGGTTTCTGCGCGCGCTTCAGCAACTCACATGGTTTTGGCGACGACGCGTCGATGTGATGGAGATCATCGCCGAAGATCAGCGGCAGCGCTTGCTCGCACATGGCATTCGCGCCGATCGCATTGATCTCCGTCGCGATGTGTCACCGGTTTCCTTCGACGGCGCGCACGCCGCAACGCCGCCGGATGCGTTGCGCGGCAAGACCATTGTGCTGTACTCGGGCAACTGGGGGGTGGCGCATGATGCCGACACGTTCCTGGCGGGTCTCGCGGCCTTGTCGTTGGCAGAGCGAGAGCGGATCGGACTGTGGTTGAACGCAACCGGTGCGCGTGCTGAGGCGGTCCGGGACAGTGCCTTGCAGCTGGGCATCACCGTCGCCCACACCGCGCCGTGTCCGTTGTCGGAGCTGCCCGGCGTGCTGTTGGCGGCCGATCTGCATGTGATCTGTCTGGCCGATGCGTTCGTCGGCCTGGTGCTCCCGTCGAAAGTCTATGCGTGCATCGATTCGGCCAAGCCGATTCTGTTTATTGGTGCCGCCGCATCAGACGTCCACACCTTGATTCAAGGTGCACATCGGCAGGCGTATGCTCGGGCCGATGTGGGCGAATGGCGTGCCGTGGCGGCTGCTCTGCGCGCCCACCTGGAGCCTGCATCATGAGTCGCCGCAACGTGTCCGATGCCGATCGCAACCTGTTCCTCGAGTCGATTGGCGAGGTCCAGCGCGTGCATTCGGATCTGGCCGAACCCGAAGCCAAACCCGTGCGCCCGCATCCGCGACAACGACTGCTGGACGAGCGGCGCGTCACCGAAGAACTGCTGATGCCGCTGCCGGAATCGCTGGATCCGGATGCCGCCGAGCCGCTTCGCTATCTGAAGGATGGGTACGCACCGAAGCTGCTGTCCAAGCTCGGTCGTGGCCAGTTCAGTGTGCGCGATACCATTGATCTGCACTCTATGACACAGGCTGAAGCACGCCTGGCCATTCGCGATTTTCTGAATGAATGCATTGACGCCGGCAATCTGTGCGTCAAGATCATTCACGGCAAGGGCATGCGCTCGAAGGAACAGGGTCCGGTTCTGAAAGGACTGACCGACCGCATGCTCCGTCAACGTGGGGACGTGATCGCCTTTCGCTCAGCCCGGCACAACGATGGTGGGTCTGGCGCGGTCATTGTGCTGCTGAAAGGGCATTGACGGGGCTGACGAGCACTGCGTCGGCGATCCTTGCCCAATTGATTCGTGATTTGCCCTTCGGCCTGAGTGTCGGCGATGGCCACGCCGACTGCTGCCCGCGTCCGCTGACAACTGCGCCAAATCAGACGTCGCACATCGCGCATTTTGAGAACAAAAAAACGGCCGGGTTGCCCCGGCCGTTTTGGTATTGCGTGCTTGCGCGTTCGCTTAGAAGCGATAGCGGAAGCCGACAGCGATCGCCCAACGCGATTCGGCGCGAACGTCGCGACGACCCAGCGGTTCGGTGTTGACCACGTCGTAGACGTAGCGGCCCGTGGCCGGATCGATACCGGCGAAGTTCACGAAGCTGCGAGCCTGGGCGCCATTCGACTGGAAGAACACTTCGTCGATTTCGCCCCAGTCCTTGTTCAGCAGGTTGCCGACGTTGAGGATGTCGAGCCACACGTCCGCCTTGTGGTCAAACCACAGCGGAATTTCCTGGCTCAGGCGCACGTCGAAGTTATTGGTCCACGGCGAGTATTCGGTGTTGCGGTCGATCGTCTGACCGGCATAGCCTTCCAAGCCGAGTTGGTTCACGCGTTCCCAGAACAGCGCTTCTTCAGCGGCGCGGGCAGCAGCGTCGGCGCCAACGAACAGGACGTCACCCGGAGCAACCGGGATGTACATCAGGTCGTTGCCGGCGAGGCCGTCACCGTTGGCGTCGTTGTTGAAGGTCCAGGAGTACGGCTTGCCCTGACGCACTTCATAGAACAGCGAGAACTCGGTGGTGTTGTCACCGAAGAACTTCCAGCGCTTGGTGAACGAGCCATTCAGGCGATCATTCACGACATACGGCGAACGCGACGAGACTTCTTCGTTCGGGTTCAGGATGGCGCGGCTGGCCCAGTTCGAGATCGCGCGGCTGGAGGTCAGGCCGGAAACTTCCGAAGCATCAGCAAACGTGTATGCAACGCTGGCCGACCAGTCGGCTTCGTCACGGAACGGCTTCTGCAGCGACAGGGTGTAGCTCTCGCCGTTGCCCTTGCCGGTGTTCTTGGCCAGCAGGACTTCGCGGAAGGCCTGGTTGGCGCCGCCACGGGCGTTGCTCGTCGCGCCAAAGAAACCGCTGGAGGCGGTGTATTGGCTCGGGTTGGTGTTGACCCAGTACAGGTTACGACCGTCCTGGCCCTGGCGGCTGACGCGGCCGAGGTTCAGGTGCTCGTAATAGATGCCATTTTCGACTTGCGTGAAGATGGCTTCGAAGCCAGCAATCATGCCCATCCACGGCAGTTCGTGTTCGAACGCCAGGTTACCCTTCCACACGGACGGCTGCTTCAGGCCAGGGGCCAACAGGTCGACGTCAGCGCGGGCGGTGCCGAAGATCGGCTGGTCATTCGGATCAGCCGAGAACTCGCGACCGGCTGGCGGCGCAGTCGTCGGGCAGTTGGCCGTCGAACCAGCGAAACCGCAACCGAAGATCGAGATCGTGCGGCCGTTGTTCGTGAACGGGTTCGACAACCAGACGTTGGCAGCAGAACCTTGGAACAGACCGAAACCACCGCGAGCTTGCATCGGACGATCGGTGTCGAACGTGTAGTTGAAACCAAGGCGCGGCTGGAAGATCGCGCTTTCGCTCTGGTTTTCGTCGTTACGCAGGCCGAACGTGGTTTCGAACGCCGAGTTATAGACCGGATGGCTGTCGGTACCAGGACGATCAACACGGAAACCGTACATCAGGTTCAGGTTGTAGTTGACGGCCCAGGTGTCCTGAGCAAAGAAGCCCCAGTTGTCCATCGAGAAGTTGGCGGCGGCATCGTCGATGTTGCCAGAGGTGGCGACACGCACCACGTATTCACGATAGATGCCGTTGCGGAAATTGGTCGTGCTGCCGAAGCGGTACTGACCAAAGTTCGATTCCAGGAACAGGTTGTAGACGTCGTTTTGTTCCCAGTCGAAGCCGAGCTTCAGCGTGTGGTCGCCGAAGTACATGTTGCCTGCGAAGTAGGCGTTGTAGGTTTCGGTTTCGAGCACGTTCTGGTGACGGAACTGCTCCGTACCAAAGCGGAAGCTCTGCGAACCAAAGTCCACCTGCACCTGCGGCTGCGCGGCATAGATGTCCGGCACCGAGGCATAGTCACGGTAGCTGACGCGCGCTTCGGTCGAGAACCAGTCGTTCCAGTCGCTGAACAGTTCGAACACCGCGTTGTCGAATTCCTTCTCCTGCGAATACCAGTGGCTGCTCAGGGAGAAGAAGTTGACGCCAAAGCCCGGCTGAATGAACTGGCTCTGGTCGGTGGTCGAATAGCGCAGGGCGGCACGTTGCGTGTCGCTGATGTTCCAGTCCAGACGCAGCAGCGCCGTGTCGACCTTCGTGTCGTTACCGACCGAGAACAGGTCGCCCGGATCCATGCCGTAACCTTGGGCAATGCCGATGACTTCGTTAACCTGGGCCGTGCTGATGCCACCCGTGGCGCGATCCAGCGGGGTCGAGCCGTAGTCAGCCGCTGGCGACTTGATCTTGGCCGATTCCAGGTTGATGAAGAAGAACAGCACGTCCTTGATGATTGGACCGCCGATGGTGGCGCCGAGCGTGGTGTCTTCCTTGAAGCTGGTGAAGTCGACGCCGCGGTCGTCCGTCTTGCGGATCATGTCGTTGTCACGATAGGTCGTGTAGACCGAACCGTGGAACTCATTGGTACCCGACTTGGTAACGGCGTTGATGTTGGCGCCCGTGTAGCCGCGCTGATTGACGTCGTAGTTGGTGACGTTGATCTGCACGGAGTCGATCGCGTCCAGCGACACCGGCTGACGCGCGGTCGGCAGGTTGTTCGATTCCAAACCAAACGTGTCATTGGTCGACACGGAGTCGATCGTGATCGAGTTGAAGCGGGTGTTTTGGCCGAGGGCCGAAATTTCGCCGCGTTCCTTGTCGGTCTGCGAAATGCGCGGATCCAGACGAGCGTAGTCCTGCAGGTCGCGGTTGATCGACGGCAGCGCGTCAATCGTGGCGCGATCGATCGCCGTACCAGCACCCATCGCTTCGGCATTGAACACGTTCGCAGCAGCGCTGGCGACGACTTCAACCGTGGCCAGATCGGTGGCTTCGACAGCCATGTTCAGGTTGACCGTGGTGGTTTCGCCGAGGAGCAGATAGACATCGCTCTTGCCGGCGTTGTTCTTGCCCGCCGACGAAGCCGTCACATTGTACGGACCGCCGACGCGCAGACCCTGCGCCGCGAAACGACCGTCCTCATTTGACGTTGTCGACTTGCGCGTACCCGACGGCACGTGCTCGATTTCCACTGTCGCGCCTGCGACAGGCGCCCCCGTTTCATCAACGATGCGGCCGGAGATTGCCGACGATGTGTTCTGCGCAAACGCAGGCATCGCCGCAAACAGGGCCAGCATCAACCACAATGCGAATTGCAGAGCTACTCGCTGGTTCATGTTTCACCTTCTTTGGTTTATGGAAACAACTTCCCGCCCGGCACCGCAGCCACTCGGAGGGCGGGACGGGTTAAACGGAAGTTTAACAGTGGGATATGACGGTTTGGAAACGAAAACCGCCGATGGACGACGGAATTGTGAAGGCTTGTTTCGTCGCACACGTTCGTGAGACACAGCTTTCCGGCCGCAATCGCTTGTCGATACCTGCCACTGCCGCCAGAATTCCGCCTTTCTGGAGACGCATCATGGCTCGAACCATTATCGACACCCCGGACGCTCCGGCGGCGATCGGCACCTACTCCCAGGCGGTCAAGGTCGGCCAGACCGTTTACTTGTCCGGCCAGATTCCCCTCGTTCCCGGAACCGGCGAACTGATCACCGGACCGATCGATCCGCAAATCCGGCGCGTCTTCGACAACCTCCAGGCACTTTGCAAGGCCGCCGGCGGCGAATTGAAAGACATCGTCAAGCTGAATGTCTTCCTGACCGATCTCAAGCACTTCCCGGAGGTGAACCGGATCATGGCCGAATATTTCAGCCAGCCCTACCCGGCCCGGGCCGCCATTGGCGTGGCGCAGCTTCCGAAGGGCGCCGAGGTCGAGATGGACGCGATCGTCGTCCTCGATTGAGCCGGCACGGGTCAACCTGAACGCGGATGAGCCCCGGGCTCGAGTCGACCTCGGTCAGCGTCCTCAAGGGCGTGGGCCCGGCTGTCCGCGAGACACTGGCCAAGCTGTCGCTCGTCACCCTCGCCGACCTCTGGTTCCATCTGCCGCTCCGGTTTGAGGATCGGACTCAGCTGACTCCGATCCGGGACCTGATCCCGGGTCAGACGGCGCAGGTCGAGGGGCTGGTCGAAGCCGTCGAACGCGGCTTTCGCTTTCGCCCGCAGCTGAAAGTCGCCATCAGCGACGACAGTCTGGGCACACTCGTGCTGCGCTTCATCCATTTCCATAGCGCCCAGGCGGCGAGCTTTCAGGCCGGCGCGCGCTTTCGCGTTTACGGTGATGTGCGGCTGGGTAAAGACTGCCTGGAAATGATCCATCCCAGTTACACCCGCGTGCTGGCCGACACGCCTTTGGCCGATGCGCTGACGCCGGTGTATCCGTTGACCGAAGGGCTTGGCCAGAAAACCATACAGCGGCTGATTCAGGAGGCGCTGACGCGCTTGCCTCCGGAGTCGGACTTCGAACTGCTGCCAGTTGACCTCAGGGTCCGACACGACTTGCCCGGATTGCGCGAGAGTCTGCTGACCGTGCATCGACCGGGGCCCGATGACGTCGCGGACCTGCTCGCGCAGCAACACCCCGCTCAGCGCCGACTCGCGTTCGACGAATTATTGGCCCATCAGATCAGTCTCCGGCAGATCCGGAAACTCACCCAACAATTGCCGGCAACCCGGATCATTGCGGGCAAGCGCCGCAAGCCGCTGTTGAAGGCACTCCCGTTCCAGCTTACGGGCGCGCAGACGCGCGTGCTCAGCGAACTGGATCGTGACTTGGCCTGCGGCAAGCCCATGATGCGACTAGTGCAAGGCGATGTCGGTTCGGGCAAGACCGTCGTCGCCGCGATTGCGGCGGCATCAGCGGCCGATGCGGGCGTACAGACTGCGCTACTGGCGCCAACCGAATTGCTGGCCGAACAGCACTATCGAAATGTCGATCGGTGGCTGAGTCCCCTTGGCATCCGGGTGGTGCACCTATCCGGCAAGATCAAAGGCAAGGCCCGCGACAAGGCGCTGGCTGACATCGCCGGCGATGCCGACGTTGTAGTCGGCACGCACGCGTTGATCCAGGACCAAGTGCGCTTTCGGGCACTGAGCCTGATCGTCATCGACGAGCAACATCGCTTCGGTGTGCATCAACGCTTGAGCTTGCGCGAGAAAGGCCTGGGCGCGCTGGTGCCACACCAGTTGGTGATGACCGCAACGCCGATTCCACGCACGTTGGCCATGTCGCTTTATGCGGATTTGGATGTGTCCGTCATCGACGAGTTGCCGCCCGGGCGCACACCCGTCGCGACGAAAGTGATCAGCAACAGCCGACGCGACGAAGTGATTGAACGCATCCGCGCCGCCTGCGCCGAAGGCCGGCAGGCTTATTGGGTTTGCCCGTTGATCGAAGAATCCGAACAACTCGAAGCGCAGGCCGCCGAGGCCACCTTCAAGCTGCTGACCGAGTCGTTGCCAGACTTGCCGATCGGATTGCTGCATGGCCGGATGAAAAGCAAAGACAAGCGCGCGACGATGGATGCGTTCCAGTCCGGCGCGCTGCGGCTGCTTGTTGCCACCACCGTCATTGAAGTCGGCGTCGATGTCCCGAATGCGAGCCTGATGATCATCGAGAATGCCGAACGAATGGGCCTCTCCCAGCTGCATCAATTGCGCGGCCGGGTTGGCCGCGGCCGCATCGCATCGAGCTGCGTACTGATGTACCAACCCCCGCTCGGTGCGCTTGCCCGCGAGCGCCTGAACGTGCTCCGCGAAACCGAAGATGGTTTCAAGATCGCCGAACGCGATTTGCAATTGCGCGGCCCCGGCGAGTTGCTCGGCACCCGCCAGACTGGCGAACTAGCCTTCCGCATCGCGAACCTGAGCCAGCATGCCGAACAGCTCCCGCATGTCAGTGCTGCCGCAGACTGGATGCTCGAACACGCGCCCGAAGCCGCCGAGCGCCTGATGCGGCGCTGGATTGGGCAACAGGCGCGGTTTGCGGATGCTTGAGCCGATCGCTCGGCACGCGGCGCGCAGTCGAGCACTGTCGGCATGGCGTTGCCTGCTAGGCTTCAACACTCACTTTGACCAGCACCTACCGCGACACGGCGTGCCTACCCAAGGTGCTCATTTCTGGAGAATGCGCGATGCACGACGCACATCAAATGGTTCCGGGAGTTTCTGAGGCGGCGAGACTGGTCGGGCTCTCAGTCGGTGCTGATGTCGGTGCGAATCCCACCTCGAACAGCAACGCCTCCGATTTGCTGTTGCCACTCTGCAACCTGCTGATTGCCGAGTTGGCCCAATACGGGTTGCAGGTCGCCTACGGCGGCAACTGGCAGCCTGGCGGACTGACGGAGTCGCTGGCGACATTGGTCCGGACGGCACCGGTACCTGCGGGCGCCAGATTCAATCGACTCCGGAACTATCTGACACCAACCATAGCCAAGACCCTCTCCGCGTCGCAGCGCGCCGCAGCAGATTCACTCGTCGACCTGACGGTTACCGAAAGCGCTTCTACTGAAGCGGCGAATCCGGGCCCAACCGAACTGAGCCTGATGCGTCGGCAAATGGCGAACGATTCCATCGCGCGCGTCGCCATTGGTGGTCGCAGCCAAGGCTATCAAGGCGTAGTTCCGGGCGTTCTGGAAGAAGTGTTCTGGATGCAGGTATTTGGCAAGCCGGTGTTGGCATTCACTGGTTTTGGGGGCACCACCGCTTGGCTTGCCCAGCCTGAAACGCTAGCCCACCAGCGCCAGCTTTGGTTAGACGCAATGCAGGCCAACGGCCTACTTTCAGGCACGGATCAAGCGCTTGTGACGTCCGACTCGATGCGCGGCATTACTCTCGCAACGGTGACGGAGCCTAGCGCCGCGCAACTCGCACTTCGCGAATTTCTGAGGCACACTCAGCAGACCTAGCCGACAAACGCTGCGCCAAGACCTTGGGGGTCTGCACATGAACACGCCGATTGATGCTGCCGAGCCGTCGCCACCACTGACGAACGCTGATCGTAACGCCGCGCACCAGTTGTGGACCGAGCTCCATACACGCGTTGCGACCCGCCCGCTGCCGTATCGCGGTGGTACCGAAGCAGGCGCGCTCGACAGTCTCTACGCGTTGAGCCAAAAGATCCGCCGACTGATCGCCAAGAACCCAGACGCCAATCAATTTAGGCTGCTTGCGCTCGCGGTACTGGAGCAACTGAACAGCCACCTGAACGCGTGGCACCCACGCCGCGACGCCACGGGCGACATCCGCTTACTGCAAGATCGTCATCGCTATCGGTCGGAGCTTCTGAGCCTGCAAGAATCGCTGTCTGCGCTTTGCGACCAATTGTATGTGCTTGCCCATCAATCCGCAGGGCCAACGCATACGCCCTCTGGCTCTGCCAAAGCAAACGCGGGTTTCGGCCCGGGAGCCCTGGCGGCGGTGCAAGCGCCCGACTATCCGTCGGGGTTCCAATCCGAGTCATCCGTGCTCAACGCCGAGTTCCAGTACCTCGGGCTCACCGAGCGAACAGAGGTCTGTGGCCTCGCACTATCGGGTGGCGGCATCCGCTCCGCCACTTTTGCGTTGGGCATCCTGCAAGGTCTGCAAGCCCGCGGTTTGCTCGGAGACTTTGACTATCTCTCCAGCGTGTCAGGTGGCGGATATCTCAGCGGCTATCTGAGTGGGGGTATTGCGCGCTTGCGGAAAGACCCGGGTCTGATCGACCCCGGTGCCGAGCCCACACCGAAATCGAGCAGCGAGCCACCACCTGAGGTCGCTGATCCGGAGGCCCGTGCACGAGCGGCCGTGTTCACGGGCTTATCGGTCCCTGAGCGCGATTGGGTCCGTTGGCTGCGCAATAACAGCAAGTACTTGCTCAATGTCAGCTTTCGGGTGCCGCGAATCGCCGCGTTGTTGATCTACGGGCTGTTCGAGAACACGTTGACGCTGGTCGGCTTGGCCATGCTCGCCGGTCTGTGTGTCACGCTGCTCACACCACTCTCGTTTCTGCCTTGGCTCGCAGCCGGACTCGGCACCGGGGTGTTGAGCTACACCGCCCTTCGACCATTTATTTCGAGCAACCTTCGCGAGCGCTGGTGGCTCGATGCTGCGGCCGTAGCCGTCGCGCTGCTGGCACTGGGGCTGCTCGGCATTCGCGCGATCGATGCCATTGCCGAACACATCGAGGCCCTTCTCATCCCGAGCGCCGGCCTTGGTGCCTTCGGCAGCCTGTTTGCATCAGCCGTGGCCGCGACCCATGCCTACCCGAAGCTCAGCAAAATATTGACGCCGAAACTGCTGAACCTCGCGGCCTTGGTGTTGGGCCCATTGCTGGTCTTGCTGATAGCAGTCCTTACGCATGCGCTAATGGAAGGCGACTGCTGCAACATCAGCGCGCTGAACATGATTCGCGACCGGGGCGATTGGCTCATCCCCCTATTCTTGTCGACTACTACGACGGTGATCCTCATTCGCGCGTACTTTGTTGACGTCAATCAAGGCGGCCTGCGCAGCTTCTATCGGAGCCAACTGCGAAGCTGCTATGGCGTCACGCCGAACCCAGATGGGCCACAGGCCGAAGTGCCACTGAGCACGCTCCCCAAGAAGCCATTTCACATCATCAATATGGCGATCAATGCGCCCGCAACGATGAGCCCCGAATTGCGCGGACGCGGCTGTGACTTTTTTTCGGCAACGGCGCTCCATTGCGGCTCGCGCTTGACGGGCTACCAGACCACCGCGCGGATTGAGACCTTGGATTCGGGTTTTGATCTCGCCACCGCCATCGCCACCTCAGGCGCTGCGGCCGCCAGCCTGATGGGCCGACAATCGAAACCACAGTTCCAGTTCTTGATGACCCTGTTCAATGTCCGGCTCGGGTATTGGATGCGTTGGGCCACCAACAATCCGCTACTGCGCCCTAATGCCTATTACCTCGTGCGCGAAGCGCTTGGCCACGTGCATGCCACCGGCAACTTCATCAACCTGAGCGATGGCGGCCACATTGAAAACCTGGCGGTCTACGAACTCCTGCGCCGACGCGTGCAGTTCATTGTCTGCATCGATGGCGGCTGCGACCCGACGATGAGCTGCTTCGACCTCATCCGCCTCGACCGCTACGCCCGCATCGATCTCGATGTCAGCCTCGACTACGACCTCAAGGACCTGCGCCCCAACACCGACGGCTTTTGCCCAAGCTACGGCACCATGGTGCGCATCAACTACCCCGGCGGTCACACCGGCTGGATGCTGTATCTGAAGCTCGCGATGACCGGCACCGAACCGCAAGTCATCCAGGACTACCGCAAAGCAAGCCCCACGTTTCCGCATGAAACGACTGCCGATCAATTCTTCAACGAGGAACAGTTTGAGGCGTATCGGATGTTGGGCGAGCAGGCGGTCGGGTACTTTTTTGATCGGGCGTTTGGGACAGAGCAGCCCTGTCTGAAGTCACCCGCAACGACTGTGCCGCGTTGGCTGACGTCCCTGGCAAACCAGATTGGTGCCAAGGCGTGATAGCCCGACCTCGCTGGACGACCAAACAGAGCACAAAGTGATTTCGGATTGTCCTCTATGCAAGAGAAACTTGGCTTTAGAAGCCGGCTATATTGACGGCGCCTATTTGGTCGCTTGCGAACAGTGCGGACAATTCACGATCTCGCGCTTGGCATTTCCCTGCTTGACAGCAGAGAAGAAGCTCAAGCTGACATGTTGGACTCGAAGTCAGCATGATCTCGGAGTGCGGGCAGGGATCACTAAAAAAATCGCGTTGAACCCTCCCGAGGTCCTCGGAAATGGATCTGTTAAGGGCAAATTGATCAGGACGCTCAGATTCTTGGCTGAACGGGCACCAGTATTCGGCGCAAGTCATACCATGAACACGTCGATTGATTGGCCATTGATCAGTGATCGCGGCCTCCAGGAGGCTTATGCACTGCTGAATGCATTGGAAGATCAGAAGCGAGTCAAAGTTCTTCGGCCATCGTCTTACTGGACCATATCCATCACCTCTAAAGGCTGGGAGGATTTGGAAGATGCGCTGCTCCTTAGCGAGGAACGGGATTTGGCCTTTGCAGCTATGCACTTTTCACAAAGCTTCATCCCAGTGTTCGAATGCATGAGTCGGGCTGCAGAGCATGCAGGCTATCGGTGCGAACGCGTCGATACAGTCGCCCACGCAGACCACATCGACCAACGACTGATTGACTACCTCAAACGCTGCCGTTTTGTCATTGCCGACTTCACCCACAACAGCCACAACGTCTACTTCGAGACAGGCTACGCGCTCGCACTCGGTAAGCCGGTGATCTGGACAATCCGCGAAGGTGAAGAATCCCATTTCGACACTCGGCAATACTACTTTCGAAAGTGGCATCCTGATCGACTCGATGAGTTCGCACAAGAACTCGAAGAGAGCATCGGCGCCATCGTTGGCCGTTTGAAACCCAAAGGCAACTAGATCGATTGCTTGCCTTCAGGATCAGGCTGCCCAACCAGGAAACCCGCCTCGGCACTCACTGCGGCAACGCATCGAGCTTGGTGTTCTGTGCGAACAGCAACTTGGCAATGAACTTTTCGCTGCCTGCTTTGCGGGGAATTGAAACGCACCCCGAATCAAGTCCGGGGTGACAAGTAGTAGACGTGGAACGCTTTGCGAGACCAAACCGACCCTGCATGGTCTCCCACTCTTCGAACATTCGATCACTCCGCTTCTTCTTGACGCCGCCGAGTTGCACGAGACGACCATCGTGATCGTGAGCAGACCCCAGCCCCGCACTGCTCCCTCTCTCATCAAACACGCCATAACTCATTGGTTTTGCGAACCCAAAATTTCGGTTGGTAACGATTCTGACCGCAAGTAGCCCCCTCCCCAGCCCTCCCCCGCGATCGCGGGGGAGGGAGAATTGCTCCCTCTCCCACGCGAGTGGGAGAGGGTCGGGGAGAGGGCTACTTGCGACACCGTGGCGCCTTCCAGATCTTGAGTCGTTGCAAACCATCTGATGCGCGAACAAGCACACTGAAGGAGTGATCAGAACTCGATCGCAGGCAGGATTTTATTGAAGCGCGCCCGCAATCCGTCTCCCAAGAACTAACTCGGATAGGAGCGGACGACCTCGCGACAAATCAAGGACGCCGCTGCACTGTCAATGACCCGGTTGTTCCGCCTGACACCACACCTTGCATCAAACGTGCGCGCTCGCCGCCAAGTTCGTCAGCGACAAGTTCAGCAGCCTCACCACCGTGTCAGGATCACTCGTCTGCATGAGTATTTGAGTGTCCGCATCAGTCAGGTCGGTTCGCAAGGCTTGAGCAAGGCCCACAGTTTGCACAGCTTGCCGGCACTCACTCAAGTGCGCCATCAAATCGTCGAGTGACCAAAGTGGCCAGGTCTGGAACGCACCGCTCTGGTCGCTCGTAGAATTGAACAAGCTCCGGGCTAATCGGTGCTCCAAGTCGCGAAGCGGCGGGTGCTGCGCGCGTAACCAGTCGCTGGCGCTCGGGGCGTCTCTCAGATTTTCGGGTCCGCCCGGATGACACAGCAGGAAGTCGACGATCCATTTCGTCATGCCGCCAAAGCCGCCGAGCAGCCATAGGCTATGGCCGGCCTGCCACGACAGCATGCATTCTTCGAGCAAGCCAGGTGCGAAACCGGAGTAGCCGCGCAGTTTGCCGTGCATGGCAATGCGGGCAGACACCGCGGGCACCTCGGCACGCACTTGGTTGAAGGCCGCGTCGAGCTGTCGTCGGCGCATGGCGCTCATCGCAATGGCACGATACATCGCGTCATCGGTCTTGGCTGCTTTCGGCAAACCAGACGCCTCCAACGAGAGCGGCACCACCTCGCACAGGTTGACCCAATCGGCCTGGCGTCGACGCTCCACCTGGTGTGGCCAGGCGAGATGGTTGATCACGGGCGGCGATGCACCGGAGTCGCCATTGTTCGACGATTGCGACTGACTCGAAGCCGCAGACGAACGCTCGGGCCAGCGCTGCTCAGACGCCGAACTCTGCAGCAACATGTGCAACATATTTCGATAGGGGGCATGACGGTCGGTACTAGCGCCTTTGCTGCCGTCCCAATCCGTCCAGTTGCCGCCGTAGTACAAGGTGCAGCCGCGGCGCAACATCAAGCCGGTCACACGCCCAACCATCTCCTCGATGTGCTGGCGGCCCATCCCCTTGCACAAGATCTCGTCGCTCCCTTCCAAAGACATGGACCACGCCACACCACGCGGCCATGGGGCCTGCCACCCCACCATCGCGGTTGCCGGGTCGTAGTCGGCCATACCAATGAAGTTGACGTCACGCCAACGATGGGCACGCAGGATGTTCGACTCGATCGACGACATCGTATTGCCCGGATGCACCACAACCTGCGCATTCAGTTCGCCCAGATTCCGGTGACTCAGTGTGCTGAGATCTGGCAGCCAAGAAAGCTTCAGCACGCTGACACTGGTACCGAGGTCTGGCATCCCGGCCATTTGCCGACGGTGGACGTGTGTCAGGAACAGATTCCGAAGCGCCGTGATCACTGCGAGTTCCGCCGAGTCCCGCGGCCGGTCAGCGTCCCAGCCGATCAGTGGCGAGTTGCCGAATTCTGGGATACAACGACTGTGATGCATGGCGGCCATTGCCTCGACCACCAACGTCGGGCGCAGCCCGAACAGATTGCTACGTCGATGCAAGCGGACCGGTCGACGAAACGAGCTGAACTCGTAGCGACACCAAGGACGCGAGGCATAGCGTTCCGTCTGCACCGCAATCATGGCATCGGCATCGGCAAGACTTTCGTGCAAGTCCTCGGCGAAATCCTGCGCAAACGGCAGATCGTTCTCGTCGTAGAACGCCTCCAATTGGGTTTCGCTCCGGATGTAGTCGCGAATCGCCCGCGCTGGCACCGTGCCACCAGCCCCCGGGCGACTCGGGTCTTCCTTGGCATGGCTGATGAAGATGCGCGTTTTCTCATTCGATGCGCCCATCGCGCGGCACAACGCATCGGTGAGCTGCCGGATGAGCGAGCGCACCCGCTCGTTGGTGAGCCACGCTTGATAGATGAACTGGATCGGTTCAGCGTCTCTAGGTGCCGGCGCCGGCCGAATGAAGTTCAGATGCCGCAATGGCGGGAACCCCAAGGCGCTATTGTTCAGCGCCACCGGCAATAGCAGCAACTTTGGATCATCGGTCCAGGAACCGACTTGCTGCACAAGCGTATCGAGCCAGCGCCGCCAACGCGCGTCGATCACCATGTTCTCGTCGATCAGTACGATGACCATGGCACTTTGATTTGGTGCCAGCGGCACGAGCAGGTCGGCGTTCTCTGACCAATCGATCACGGATCGAAAGATGACCTTGGGACCGAGTCCGCTACCAGGGCGAAACCAGCTGTAGATCTGCTCGGCCAGCACGGCCCCTTCCAGGCAATCCGGATGCCAGAGAACGAACAAGACCGGTTCAAGTGATGGGTTACCCATTGGTGCACGCCCTCCAAGCGACTCAGGGCATGGGATCGCCATAGATCCGCCCTGGTTTCGGCACGCTCGCAATGTCGCGCCAGCGTGTCGACTTGTCAACGCTCTGGTGCCTCACAAGAAAGAACGGGCGGTGCGTTTGGCGCACCGCCCTAAAGACTGGCGACTTCCTGAGCAAGTCAGCCAGTGGACACGCGGGAGAAAGCGTGGGTGTTGCGGGGTTACTACGGGGACTACAGCGACACTTGCACCATCGGTTGCAACAACATTCGGCTTCCAGATTCGTGACGCGCACTCGATCAGAAGCGCAAGACGCCCGAAACACCGAACAGAAACGGATCCACGTTCGCGGTACCAACGCCATCACCGTTGACTGACACATCGGTATCCATGTCGAGGAAGCGGGCTTCGGCACGCAACGCGAAGCGCTCGGTCAGATCGAATTGCAAACCGGCCAGCGCAGCGAGTCCGGTCGAGTTATCCAAGCTCGTGTTGGTGCCGGCAATCGGGCCAAACTCTTTCTCGTCGCCAAATGTCGTCTGGTTGAAGCCCAGGCCGACGTATGGCCGGAACGTGTCGCCATTGAAGGTGTACTTGCCGGCAACGGTCAGCGGACGGTGTGTGATTTCGAGCGACTTCGCCCCATTCAGCGACACTTCGTGATCGAAGCCGAGGCCGTACTGAACTTCCACACTCCAGTTGTCGGTGAAGTGGTATTCGCCAGCGAGGGTAAGGTTCGTTTCGCTGTTGATCGACACATCGAGCGCACCAGCAGCAAGGCTGCCGTTATCGGACTTCGGATTCAAATTGAACGCACTGAGCGCGACGCTGAATCCCTCGGCCGAGGCGGCCATGGGCAGTGTGAGCAGCGCAACAGCGAGGACTGGGGCAATCTTCTTCATTGGGAACGTCTCTTGTTGATGGGTAGTCGGTGCCCGCTTTCAGGCCCGCGCATTCAACAAGGCATCCGTTCAACTCAGCGCGAAGCGCTTGCGTAAGGATTCATCACCTCTGCCAAGGCGCCCTCACATCTGCCAAGGCCATTTCACAGCCGTCGAAATTTCATCAAGCAAAGGCTTACATCGCAGTGCTCGAAATTCACTCGCCCTACAAGCAACAAGGCGCCGGACCGAAGTCCGACGCCTTGTTGAGCTCATCTTGTGCCGGCAACGATCAGAACGAGATCGACCAGGAGTTCAGCTTGCCAGTGTCACCGGCTCCAGCATCCTGCACGCGCAGATTCCAGGTGCCGTTGAGGAGTTCACTCGACAGATTCAGTGTCATCGACTTGATGATGTTGTCGGTACCGCTGCCGGTGCGGTTGTGGATGTTGTAGAGCGTGCCGTCCGGTGCCACCAGATCGACTTTCAGATCGCCTTGATACGTGTGGGTGATGTTCACCGACACCGTTGCGGCGCTTGGCGCATTGCCGGAACGACCTGACACCGTGATCGGCGAGTTGATCGTCGTGTTGTCGTTGATGTTTTGCACCGTGCTGTTGGAGTAAGTCTGGAAGTTCGAGATGCTGTAGCTGCCGGTGAGTGTCACGCCGGAGAAGGCCGAATACGCGCGCAGCATCACGTAGTATGTACCGGGCGTCGCGGTCGCGATATTGCAGGTTTCGGCGTTACCCGTTTGGTACGGTCGGCAATCGTAGGTAGTGGTCGTCGGGGCCGCATTCAGGCGCACATACATGTCGGCGTCGCCGGTGCCACCACTCATGACGAACTTCAGATTCGTTGCATGCGCGGGGACGTTCATCACGTAAGTGATCGAGTTGCCGGCCGTGGCGACCGCCAGGTTGTTGACGGGTACGCCGTTGGTCAGCATCAACGCAGTGCCGCTTGACACGGTCACTGCCGAGGTCTTCGTATTGGTGGCGCCGGCATTGTCGGTAACGGTCAGACTGACATTGTAGGTGCCAGCGGCTGCATAGGTTTTGCTTGGGCTGGTAGCCGTTGAGGTGGTGCCATCGCCAAAGTTCCACGAACGCGAACTGATCGTGCCATCGCTATCGGTCGAGCTGTCCGTAAAGGTCGCGGTCAGTCCGGAACTGCTGAACGTGAAGTTTGCGGTCGGCGCCTGATTCGTCGGCGTGCCGCCGCCGATATCGCCACCGGGCACCACGTTGTTGAAGTACGTGGCAACCTGCGGCCAGATTTTGGAAATGTGCGCGCCCGAGTTGTTGCAGCCACCAAGGTGATGCAGCGCGATCACCTTGTTGCTGGAGCGGGCGATTACCGGTGACCCGGAACTGCCGCCTTCGGTGTCGCACTTGTAACCGGCGTCGGTATTGGTACCCGTGCCGTTCTGCACGGCGGTGTCGACGATGCAGCGGCCGCCACTGCGATGATCGCTGACGACGCCAAGCTCCTTGAGGCGGCCGCCCGGATGTTGCGGAATGAAGATCTCCTCACCCTGGACGGGCAATCGGTTATCAAGCCCCAGGTAGCCGAAGCTCGCCAGGTTCGCGAAGTTGTTCACCGTGTAGAGCGTGTAGTCGAGCGTTGCATCGGTCTTCAACATGGTCGCGCCAGTGACCTTGGTGGTCGTGGCGCTGCTGGTGCCGCCGCATGCGGCCGCTTGGTAGTTGAACCAAACCTCCGCGGCAGCAACTTCGGACTGCGTCGCAAAGCAGTGGTTGTTCGTGAACAGATGATTGTTCGGCCCCACGCGCCAGGTGGTGCAGAGTCCACCACCGCTGAGCACGAGTCGCGCCACGGGGCGGGATCGATCAAATGCCGTTGCATCACTACTCTGATAGCAGGCCACACCGCGCTTGTCGTCCACGCCACAAATGGCCTTAGGGGCGTTGCCCAGACTCAGCAGGTCGTCTTGCATCAGGCCGGCAATCAACGCTTCGGGATAGCCTTCGAGATACCGCGACACGCGCACGCCATGCGCGCTGGTCCAAGCTTCTTTGGCTTTGCCAACAATGCGGAGATTGGCGGCCGGTCCGTGGACGGACATTGCCGAGAAACTGAAGCGACCATCCTGACCGAGACTCGGATCGACCGTATGCCCGTCGCGCGATTTGTTGCTGTAGCGATACACCTCGGAGCCGTCGTCGCTGGCGACTTCCAGACTCAGGCCGCTCGGCAGATTGAAGTAGTCGAAGTGGACCTTGATGAAGCTGGCGTCCAGCGTTCGGATCTCGGCGCCCAGCGCGGCACCCTGGCGTTTGGCCAAGGCCTGATCCAATGTCACGTCGACCGTGCGCAGATCAGCGACCTTCGGTAATGCTTCATGGAGTGCCCGATTCGGCCCCATTGGGTCCTTCGCCGCTAGCGCGGCTCCATTCAGGCCGAGCGCCATTAGCGCCAAGCCGGCCTTGCTCAGAAACTTCGACATAGTCCGCTCCCAATTTGCGATGGTGATTTGTGTTTTGGAGTTGCTACAGTCAAAAGGAGCCCGCCGCGCCTGGGTCAGCGTCATTCGCTGCGGCACGGGAAACAGGGCCCTGATGGTGCTCGTCCGGCCAAGCGATTCGAACGTGTGGTTCGTCGCAGGGTGCTGGCTGGTCGAGCGGGGCGAACCGTAGCACCGTTTGTAAACAAGTGTGTTGTGCGACGCAAAACTGGAGGAACGACATGGTTTCGAGCACTGCCAAAACCCCCGCCGCCTATCTGGCCGAACTGCCGCCCGAACGGCGCGCCATCATCGCCGCACTGCGCGAACGCATTCTGAAGCGGCTGCCGTCCGGCTACGAGGAAGTGATGCTGTGGGGCATGCTGGTGTACGTCATTCCGCTGGCTCGGTACCCGAATACCTACAACGGGCAGCCGCTGGCCTACGTTGCGCTCGCCGCGCAAAAGAACGCGTACTCGCTTTACCTGAACATGGCCTATGGGAACAACACGGTCGAGAACGAATTTCGTGCCGCGTACGTGAAGGCCGGCAAGAAGCTCGACATGGGGAAGTGCTGCGTCCGCTTCAAAAAGCTCGACGACTTGCTGCTCGACGCGGTCGACAACGCGATTGCGAGCACGCCGTTGTCCGCCTACTTGGATGGATACGAGCGCGTGATGGCTGCAACCAAGACCGGGCAGCGCCAAGCGGCCCGCAAGCAATCACCCAAAGCGGAAACGGCCAAGACTCCGGCGCGCAAAGCATCGGCAAAATCCGTTGCAGCTAGCAAGCCTGCTGCGAAGAAGCCTGCGGTGAAGAAGACTGCGTCCAAGAAGCCCGCTGCGACGACGCGCGCCGCAGCGAAACCGGCGGCAGCGACCACCGTGGCAGCCCGCAAACGACCGCGCTGAACACCGGCTCAGTTCAGCGCGACGACGCGCTGGACTCGGGCTTCGAGAATCAGGGTCAATTGGTCATTGACCGACCGCGGGTCGCCGTCGCTGATCGCGAGTGCAATATGGCCTGCAGAGTACCCCTTCTGACCGGCATCGAAGTGCTGCCACTGCCCGTCAATCCAGGCCTGCACCCACAAATGGGGTAACAACGCCGCTTCATGATGCCGGCGCGATGGGTGGTAGACCAGCCCATGGACGATTCGTGTCGGAATGCCATTGGCCCGTGCCAGCGCAGCGAGCAGCAGGGCGTGCTCACTGCAATTGCCTTGCGCGGACAGCAGGGCCTGACTCGCGCTCGCATAACCGAGCGTGTCGGTCTGATCCCAAAGGTGGCGTCGGACAAACCGAACGAGGCGCTGCATGGTATGCCGATCGGTGTCGGCACGCAGCGCAGCGGCCTGGGCGATGATTGCCGGGTGATTGGAATCGACAAAAGTATTTGGAGCGGTGGCGCTCGGCCCCGGCGCTGGCGCCATTTCGGCGTGGAGCTGACATGTTGCGCAGACGACCACCGCAAGCCGTTCGCCGTTCCGACGGGCGGTCTGCGTCGTGAGTTCGGGGAGCACAAGCGCCGTCGGCACATCCTGGAACTCAAAACCCAGTTTGCCGGCGCGCTGGCTCTCGGTGAGGACCGTTGGCAATTCGAGGCCCGACGCCGCATCGAGGTCCAATGTTTGCCGGCGACGCTCGGTTATTGCCTCGGTACAACGGGCCAGGGTCAGGTGAAAGCCAAGTAGCGACACAGCCTCGGGCATCAAGCCGTCGGCGTCGGTTTGGAATCGTCGGAGTTGCTCGGCGTCCGACCACCCATCATTGCCGAATCGCAGCGGCAAGACCTCGAAGTTCAACGCGTCAAACTGGCTGGCCACGTCACCTGCCATTGGATGGGATTGGGGCAGCCGTTCCAGCGGGCGCTCGCCAACGGTCTGCACCACGTCGGCGCCCTGCTGCATCCGGATCTGCCAACTCGAATTCAGCCATTGGGCATCGCTTCGTTCCATCACATCGCCAGCCTGATAGAAACGCGAAGCCGAGAGAATACCGTCCGGGCCGCGGCGCACTTCGGTCTTGATCTGCAAATCGCCTTCCATCCGCGCGCCGCGGACATACAGGCGCCAATGTTCGCGCGCGGTTCGGACGTTCTGGGACACCGTTTCTGCCGTGTGCAGACTGCCTATGATCCTGCCCTCGTGCTGTACGCAAAAGGTTTCGGCTTTGAGCGGAGGCACAGCTAGCGCCAGCCCGAGCCAGAGCCCAATTTGTCCTAAGTTGCGGGCAGTCGTCAGCATTCAACACCTCATCGCCAATGCGGCAGATAACGGTTGGTCGTGGGCGTTGGGGTTCGGCGACTTCGTTTGCGCGACAGGGATCAGTGCCGGGTCGAAGCCGGCGCGTCGATCTCGGTTTCAGGCGCTGCTGGCGCCATCGACGCGTTATTCCCGCTGACAGCGGTCTCGGTGCCTGGACGCGGTTCAATTTCCTGCGGGGCTAGCAAATCAGGGCTGAGCGGCTGTTCCGGGGGCACGGCGAGGATGGCGAGCAATTGTTCCCGGCGGTGGTCAAAGACTTTGGTCAGCAGGCTCGCGTCGCGAATGGGTGTGAGCTTTCTGGCATGCAAAGACCGGGTCAGAGATTCGGCACTGATGAGCCGTTGCAATCGGGCGGCATGCGGGTTCTCGGGCACGGTACGCGACACCAGGTAAATCGGCATCGCCAGCAGATACTCGCCCCGGCGGACGGCCACCCGGCTGGGCACGACTCCCTCCAGGTTCAGCATTTTGATCTGCTTGTTCGCAAACGCGTTGGACAGACTGGACACCGCAATGGCGTTCGCATCGAGCGCCACGGCAGCTTCGAGTGAACCCGTGTTGAGATACCAACGGCCGGCCGCGATCGGGACATGGCCATAGCCATACAGCGCGCGCCGGAGTTCGTATTCCACGCCATCGAGCGGCCCTGCGACCGAATACAGGTTGATCGGCGCATCGGTGCCGCCCAATTCCTTCCAATTCTTGATCTTGCCGGCATAGACATCGCGCAGTTGGCGAAGCCCGATGTTCCGGACCGGATTCTTCAGGTGCGTAATCAGCACCAGACCATCCCAGACCAGCGGCGTGAACGTGAGTTCCAACTCAGTGGCTCGCAGCGTGTGCACGCCGCGGGCGACCAGAGCGGCGTCGGACTCGCCTTTCAGCACCCGGTCCAACGCCGCGATGGTGGCGTAGTCACCCAGTGCCAACTTGCCGCCGCCATCACTGGCATACGCGGTCACCGCGAGATCGCCCAGCGCCCGGCGAGCGGCCGCATCGGTTGCGACTTGTTGCGCCTTTGCGCCGAACCCGGAAACGGCCAGGAGTAGCGCACAGCAAAACGCCATGATCCTTTGGAACTGGATCATGGCGTTCGAGCGTTGCATCAGGGCGCGACGCACGTGGGCGCCGAGACCTTGCTCAACGGAACTTGAAGAAGCTGCCACCGCCACCGCCACTGCCGGAGTAGCGATCACGGTCGCGGCGACGGCGCATACGGTCCTGCAGCTCCTGACGGCGATCTTCCAGCCACTCGGCCCGACCCAGCGTGACGGGATCAAGACCGCGCTCAGCGGCTTCGTTCGTGCGGAAGCTGACGAAATCGAGGTAGGACTCCAGCTCATGCTTGAGCTCGCGAACGCAGAGTTCGATCATGATGGCGTCGTCCAGATAGCCGACCACGGGCACGTGATCGGGGATCACGTCCTTCGGATCGGCAAAATACGTCAGGGCGGTCAGCACCCGCGCCTTTTCGTCTTCCGGCAGGCCCCAGCCTTCGTCATGCACCATGGAAATCAGGCTTTCCAGCTTCGCCAGGCGCTCGGAGATGAATTCCGGGGCATGCGAGCTATGCGCGTCGCCGAGCAGCCGCGTGGCGGCTTCGGTGATTTCGCGCGAAGACTTGGAACCGGCAGCTTCCTGGGCCCGCTTCAGGACTTCCTGAAAATGGTCCAGGTCGTTGTCAGAAAGTTCGATATTGATCGACAGACCCATGTATCACCTCGTCAAAACAGACCGCCAATCTATTGAAGCAGCGCCGATAAGGCAAGTCTGAAAAGTGGGCGTTCCCGGGCGGGGCGAAGCGCCTCCCTGGCGGGCGGCTTGCGCGCCATCGGCCCGAAAACCATGACCAAAGACCTAGTTCCACTTTTGGCACTAAACCAAACCGACCAGCCTGTCATCAAATTGCCGAACCCCGATCGTGGGGCTTATGGAGACGAATCATGCTACGGAAAGGATGGATGGCGCTGGCAATCAGTTTGTCGTTGGCGGCGGGGACGGCTTCGGCCGGTCACTGCGAGCTGGATTTTGACAGTGATTATGCCCTGCGCCTTGATCATGGCGACCTCGAATTCACCAGTCATGACAACCAGGGCCCGCAAAAGGTCCGGATTGAGGGCAGCCGCGTGTTTGTGGACGGCAAGGAACTCAGCCTGAGCGCCGAACAGCGCGCCCGCGTGGCTGATTTTTCCCAGAATGTGGGCGCATTGGCCCGTGACGCCGCCGAGATCGGCCTGGAAGGCGTTGATATCGCCTACGTGGCGGTCACCGAAGTTGCAAAGATGTTCCAGGATGACGCCAAGGAACGGCGCGAATTGAACGAACGCCTGGACCGCTCGCGCGCAGAAGTCAGAAAGAGCATTGCCACCTTCGCGGAAAACGGCAGTTTCAACGAGCAGGAGTTTGAACGCTTGATTGAGGACAATGTCGAAACCGTGGTGGGCGACCTGGTCGGCGTCGTGGTCGGCGAAATCGTCGGCGAGGCGATCAGCATCGCGCTGTCGGGCGATGAAGCCAAGGCCAAGGAACTCGAAGCCCGTGCCGACGCACTGGAAAAAACCATCGAAGAGAAAGTCGAATCCCGCGCCAAGGCCCTGGAGAAAAAGGCTGATGCCCTGTGCGAACGCGCAAAGTCACTCGGCGACCTCGACAACGCGATGGCGTTGCGTACGGACCAAGGCACGGCGATTGATCTGCTCCGCTGATTGATCCTGCCGAGGAAACGGGCTTAGCCAACAGCGCGTCTTCGGACGCGCTGTTTCGTTGTGCTCGGCGCATGACCGATCGATGTGACAAGGATTGATAAAGCCTGAGTCGAAGGCCCGGGCTTTGCCCGCGGTGCTGCCGCTATGCTCGGGAGCCTTGGCTGCAGAACCCGGCATGGCCGCCTCCTCGTCCCGACACATCCAACACCCGGTTGCGCTAGCGGCGTTGTTGTCGCTGCTTGCGATGTTTGGGCCGTTCACGATCGACGCGTTCTTTCCCGCATTCAACGCGGTCGCACTCGACCTGAACGCCAATCCGGTCGAGATGCAGCAAACCATCAGTCTTTATCTGGTGGGCTACGCCCTCATGGCGCTGGTCCATGGCCCGATGTCCGATCGCTTTGGACGGCGGCGGATCATCTTGTTCGGAGTGGTTGCCTATGCCATCGCGTCGCTGGGCTGCGCGCTGGCGACAACCATCGAATCACTGTGGTTATTCCGATTCCTGCAGGGCTGCACCACCGGCGCCGGATTGATCGTCGGGCGCGCGATCATCCGCGACTTGTATCACGGCGCCGAGGCGCAACGGATTCTCGCCATGACCTCCATGTTCTTCGGGGTCGCGCCCGCCGTGGCACCAGCGATCGGTGCGGCGGTATTTGATCTGGCCGGCTGGCATGCGGTGTTCTTCATGCTCGTGCTATATGGGCTCGGGCTCTGGCTGCTCTGTTCGCTGGTCCTACCTGAGTCCCATCCGCCTGAGCGGCGCATTCAGCTCAGCCCGCGCTCGCTCGTCCAAACCTACTGGCGGATCAGTACCGACCGCGATTTCGTGTGGCTCGTCATGGCGTCCGGGCTCAATTTTGCGGCGATGTTTGTCTATATTTCGTCGGCACCCGTGTTCATTGAGCAGCACATGCATCTTGGCACGCACGGTTACCCTTGGTTCTTTATTCCGTTGATCACCGGCATGACGCTCGGCGCCGCCAGCTCGGCGCGTATGGCAGGCCGTATCTCGCCGCGGGCATCGGTGATTTACGGATATCGCATCATGGCCGTGGCAATGCTCTGCAACCTGGCCTACGCCTGGCTGCAACCAGTACCCACCGCCCCCTGGGCGGTCCTGCCGATTGCGCTGTATGGCCTGGGCTCGTCCATGGCACAACCAGCGTTGAATCTGTCCATGCTCGATCGACATGGCTCGCATCGCGGTTCTGCGGCGTCGGTCCAGGGCTTTCTTTGGAGTGTGCTGCTCGCTGTCGTGTCTGGTGCCATCGCCGCCTGGGCCAGCGTCAGTACAGGCCGCCTGGCGTGGTGTTCGATTGGCTTTTTCGGCCTCGCGTTTGCCTGTTACTACCTGGCGCGCCACGCCGTCCCGGATTCCAAGCAGATACAAGTCCAACCGGATCCCGAAGACGAGACGGCCGCTGCGGCGAAGTGACGGCAAGAATTTCTGGTAGTCACTGCGACCCAATTTCGGCTCGCTGCATCCTCTTTTCTGCATGCCAATGAGGGCAGCATCTACCAAAGGGAGACCGCCATGAATGTAATTCCAATGACGCTGCTGCGTCGCCGTCTGCTGGCTACGGCCGGTTTGTTTGTCGTGCTTGGCATGGGCGCAGCGGCCGCCGCCGACACCGTCACCAACAAGACCAAGCTGAAGTTCAAGGATGGCGACACCGTCGAGACCATCAGCTTCGAAGGTCAGTTGTCGCCGGGCCAGTCGATCTCGTTGTACAGCGAAGCCGGAACCCCAGTGACCGTGACCCGAACCGACGCCGGCCTGAAGGTCGCCCTTCCGAACAAGACCCACGAAGTGCCGTACGCTGACCCATCCGAACTGGGGGCAGACGGCGAACGTCGCAACGTGGTGATCATCAAGCACGACGGTGTCCATGAAGGTGATGTGGACATTGATGCCGAGGTTCTTGTGGACGACCCGGCGATTCAGGCCGAGATCGATGCGGCGATGGCGGAAGCCGGTGCGAATGGTGAGCACAAGAAGATCATCATCAAGCACATCGAGAAGAAGGAAGTCAGCACCGAGGACGCCACGGCCAACTAACGGGCGGTTGCACGACGCTGCTACCGAGGGGTTCCGATCGATCCGATGGCCCTTGATCTGAACAATGTGGCCGGGTTCATTGGGCCCATGACGATTGCCCCCCGTGAGCCGGACCCAGCGTCCGGCTCGCGCTGCTTTTGGGCCTGTGAAAACCGTGACCCTGGCGACTGAAACAGGACGGATTGTCGTGATTCGAATGCGGAGGGTGTTAACGCTGACGCGAATTGCCCGGTCGGTGGTCGGGAGCAGCCGCGAGCAGAGCCCCGGAGTCGGGCCAGCGCAGACGTGCCGGCAGGTGGCCAAAGATGCCACCCCGCGCGCTCGAACGCCGGCTGAATCGACGCCAGAGAGTGGTCACGCGCAGCCTGCTATCCTTCGCGGATGTCGAGCTTTATCAAACAAGCGCTAGGCGTCCTGCTGTCGGCGCGCTACTTCCTGCCTGCAGTCGCGTTCGGCGCGATCGGCATTTATCTCGATCATCCTTCGGTACTGGCGTTGCTGCTGGGCGTCCAGCCCTTGTTCGCGGCAGCGGCAACACGTGCGCTCGGATACGAACTCGAAGAGAGCCTGCTGACGCTGGTGCTCCGCCGCGGCAGCGTGCTGCTCGGGTGGCTGTTGGTGTTCGCGATTCTGGTCGCATTTGCGGTGGGTTGGCCGCTGATGCAACTACTCGCCAAAGGCGGGCTGACCTATGCCATGGTGCTGTCGGTCGGATTCCTGCTGTGCCTCTTCGCGTTGGTGCCGTTTTGGCCGGTGTTCGGTCTGGCGCTTCTTTGGGACGACGCGTATCCGGATCAAGGCGGCGTGTCCTGGATGGGTACGGCGTGGGTGCGCATCACGGCGTTCGCCCGCCATCTGACGAACGGCCCGCACCCGCTCAGCGGCGCCTGGCTGACGGTGGCGTTTGCCCAGTCTGTGCTCGCAGCCGGCGCATTGTTGCTCGCTGGCATTGGCGATGTGCTGCCCAGCGAATTCCGCACACTCGGGCTTTGGGTCTACCTGCTCGCATTGAGTCCGCTCGCGCATCTGGTCACGCTTTGGTGTGTGGAGCGGTTACTGATCGGCGAAGAGGATGAGATTGATGAAACCGCGCTGCCTCCGCCGGCCCCGGAAGAGCGTCTGGCGCCAACTCTCGATCTCAGCACCCTCGACGATTTGATTCCAGACAGCGGCAGCCGAAACGCCGCCTTGCTGAACGCCGCGGCGCACGGCGAGGTCGACCTGGCGCTTCGGTTGCTCCGCGAAGGCGCCGATCCGAATGCCGAGCCCGGCCCCATGGACAAGGACCAGCGTACTGCTTTGATGTGCGCGGCTCTCAGCCCCGACCTCCGCTTGTTGCGCGAACTCATCGCCCGCGGGGCCAACGTCAATCGTCAGCAGCATGGCTTGAGTGCGCTGCTGTTGGCGTGCCGCGACTCGGTTGCCGGACGGGCCGAGTCGGTCATCACCTTGCTTGCAAACGGTGCCAACGTGCGCCAGCACGACACCGAAGGCCATTCTGCACTGCATTACGCCGCCCACACGGTCGACCCGACCGTCGCCGCCGCGCTCGTTGATTCCGGGGCGGACCTGGAGTGGGTCAACCGCGATGGCTACACGCCGTTGGCCGTGGCCGCGCGCGCGGGCAATGAGGCCATCGTCAAATTGCTGCTCGAACGCGGCGCCCGGGCCGACCCTGAGCGTGGGGTGCCGGCGCTGATTGCAGCCGCCAGTGCCCAGGAAGACGTCGCGCCCATCGTCAAGCGGTTGTTGAAAGCACGCGCGCGAATCGATGCCCGCGACCGTCTGGGCCGCACGGCGCTCCATGCAGCGGCGTTGCACGGGCACGGCGAGATCTGCGAACTGCTGTTGGCGCATGGCATCGAGATTGATGCTCGCGATAGCCATGGTGTGACGGCGCTGATGGAAGCCGCGCGCTCGGGCTCCAACCGCGTCTTGACCCGCATGGTGTTCCGTAAACCGAATGCGAGTTTCGTCGACGCCGTGGGCCGCACGGCGTTGCACCTCGCCTGCCAGTCCCGGCAATCGACGCTCGAGACGGCGCAGAGCCTTTTGGCCATGGGCGTCAATACCGAATTGAAAACCAAAGACGGTAAGCGCGCGGTCGATTATGCCGCCCAGCTTGGGCGCTACGACTTTGTCGCGCTGATCGACCCGGAATACCCGTTGCCAAACGCGATCCGCGAATCGCAAAGCCTGCCGACTGCGCTACCCAATCAAGAGGCGCATGCCGAAGAGCGATTGCGCCTGCTGCATGAGGCCTTGCGGCTGGGCCGCCTCGTCGTGGCGCGCGAACTGTTGGGCATTCAACCGCCGCTCCCTGCTGAAACGCTTTGGCAAATGACCAGCACGCCACTGGCCATTGATAGCGCGAGTGCGCTGGAATGCCTGCTGACGGCTGGCCTGCCGCTGGATTGGCAGGGGCAGTCCTTGCTGGAGCGGGCGCTATCACAGGATCCCCCTGCGCTTTGTGTGGCCGATCATTTGCTGGATCGCGGCGCGTCGGCTGGTGGCCCCATGCTGGGCTGCCTGCTGGCACATGCCTGTCCTGACGCGCAATCCATGGAGCGGGTGGAAACTGTGGCGCTACGTTTGCTTGCGGCTGGCAGTGACCCCTGTTCGAGTCGCGATGGGCGCAGTCCATTGCACTGGGCTTGCGCACTCGATTTGGGTGAGCTCGCGCTGCAGTTGCTCGCACGCGGGCACGACCCCAACAGTCGGGATCGACAAGGTGACACACCACTTGGTCTGCTCGGTCCTCGGCATGGGCTGACCTTGGCGCAAGCGCTTTTGGTGCTGGGCGCGAACCCCGAGCAGATTTCCCGTGATGGGCAGACGCCGCTGGGCCGTGCGCTGGTAGCCAAGCAAACGGATCTGGCCTATCTGCTGAACTGGCCGGACTGGCCACTGCCGGGCCGACCCTTGCGCGATGGTGATTTGGTCGATGCGGCCAAAGTCGGCGATCTGGAAAGCGTCAGCAAGCTGCTCGATCTCGGGCTGCATATCGATGCGCGCGACCATCAGGGCTGCAGCGCATTGCTGCGCGCGGCGGGCGGTGGTCACCAGGCGCTACTCGAACTACTGCTGGCCCGCGGCGCCGATGTGGGTCTGCCGGCGCATAACTTTGCGACACCGCTCAGCGCCGCCATAGTGGCCCGGCGAGATCGGGCGATCGAACGCCTGATCGAGCACGGCGTCAACATCAACCAACCCGCGCAAGATGGGCTGACTCCGGTCATGCTGGCCGCGGCGATGGGCGCTACCGATCTGGTCGACCGCCTGTTGGCTGCAGGGGCAGATGCGAGCTTGCAAGATCGCTTTGGCAACACGGCCCTTCACGCCGTCGCGATGCTGGCCTGGGACGCATATGAAGCCGAGCCGGCGCGCAGTTTGTTCGCCCGCCTGCTGGATCGCGGCTGCCCGATCAACGAACGCAATCACGACGGCCAGAACGCACTGCTGGTGGTGCTGGGTGCGCGTGCGCAGGCCGGTCAGCCGGTGCCCAATCGGCAGATGCTGGGTCTAGTCGACGCCCTGCTCGCGCGCGGCGCTGATCTCGACTGCCAGGATCGCCGCGGCATTTCCGTGCTCCATGCGGCTGCAATGCATGGCAGTATCGAGTTGGTGGATCGCTTATTGGTGGCGGGTGCTGATGTCCGTCGTCGCGACACCTTGGGACGCAGCGCGTACGATGTGGCGGTGTTGCTCGGCCTGATCGATGTCGCGCAGAAACTGAAGCGGGACTGAGCGTGCGCAAGCTCCGTGTGATCGCGATCACCGAGCGGCATTTTCGGCTGTCTTTGCCGGCAGCGATCGATCTCGACACCCAGCGCACCATTCACGCCCTCGACCACTTCTTGCGCGCACAAGACTGGCCCGACCGCATTGCGCAGTGGCCTGGCTATGCTGATCTGGTGATCGAGGTCCGGGCTGGTGGCGCCACCGACGCGCTCGCCGAGCGCCTGGAATCGGGCCTACAGCACTGGCTCGACTTAGAGGCGGTCGACGCTCTGCAATCTAGCCCTGATACCCAAGAAATCGTCTGGATCGACGTCGATTGCAGCCCTGCCAATGCGGTTGATCTGGCGCATTGCGCGGCCTGTTGCGGACTGACCGAAGCAGCGTACCTGGAGCGATTTTTCGAGACGACGTTCACCGTCGGGCTGATCGGGTTTCAGCCGGGTTTTCCGTATTTGCTCGGTCTACCCGAATCACTGCACGTACCACGCCGCGAGTCACCCCGGGCGCGGGTCCCGGCCGGCAGCGTTGCCATTGCGGGCGCCCAGGCGGGGATCTACCCGGAGAGATCACCGGGCGGCTGGAACCTGATTGGGCAGACCAACGTCCGCCTGTTTGATCCAGAACGGACACCTTGCAGTCTGCTTCGCCCTGGCATGCAGATTCAGTTCCGCAACATCACCGGAAGGAAGCCATGAGCATCACGGTTCATGACGCTGGTGTGCTGGCGACGATTCAAGGCGACCCCCGACGCGGCTTTGAACAGTTCGGCGTCCCCCCGAGCGGCGCCATGGATCGCGTCGCGTGTCTGGCGCTGAATGCCCTGCTCGGCAATGCGCCAGACGGTCCGGTCATCGAATTGGCGCTCGGGACATTGAATATGACCGCCACTGAGACCCGACATGTTGCCGTGTTGGCACAGGGTTTTGAGCTGCGCATCGATGGCGCGATGCGCGCATTGGCCGAAGCGCATGTCTGGCCTGCCGGTTCACGCCTGACACTTCGGCGCCGCGAGGGCCCGGGATACGCGTATCTCGGTATTGGCGGACGCTGGCGGTTGTCACCCCAGCTCGGCTCGGTCAGCACCGATGTCCGCAATCACATCGGCGGGATGGCCGGCAGACCCTTGCAGGCCGGTGATTGCTTTGAGATCGAATCCAACGCAAGCGCCGATACGCCACCCGCGCGCCTGCGTCTGCGTTGGCCGCTGCAGGATCTTCAGCATCCGCAACTTCGGGTGATCGTGCATGAGCCCAAGTTGGCCGCGCCATTGTTCGGCGCGAATCTGACGGTCGATCTGAACAGCACGCGCCAGGCACTATTGTTGCATCCACCAACGTCGGTTCCGCACGATCAGCGACAACGGCTGTCAACGCCGCAATGGCCCGGTGCGATCCAGGCACTGCCCGACGGGCGTTTTGCATTGTTGGGTCCGGAGGCACAGACGATCGGCGGCTACCCGTTGGTGGCCAGTGTCTGTGCCGCCGATCTATCACGGCTTGGACGAATCTCTGGTGGCCAAACCCTGCGCTGTCTGCCCGTCAGCGTTAGCGCTGCCGCGCAGTTGGCACGCCAACAACAAGCATGGTTGCGCGAATGGCTCAGCGAGATCACGCTTCGACGGGCACCGAACAACCGAGGATGAACGACGTGGCAGCGCTGGAACTGAATGCCGATTTGGGCGAGATGATGGACGATGGGCGAACCGATGCGCTCCTGATGCCCTGGATTCAGCGGGCCAACATTGCCTGTGGCGGTCATGCTGGCGATGGCGACAGCATGCGTGCCGCGTTGCGATTGGCCGCGGCGCATCGCGTCCGCGCTGGCGCCCATCCGTCGTACCCAGATCGAGAGGGCTTTGGCCGCCGGGCGTGCTCGCTGCCGCAAGCCGACGTTATTGCGTCAGTGCTTGAACAGGTTTCAGCACTGGTTGCCGAGGCGAGCGCGTTGACGATCGAACTCGATCACATCAAGCCGCACGGCGCGCTCTACAACCAGGCGGCAAAGGATCCCGGTCTGGCGGAAGCTCTGGTGGCCGCTCTGAAGGCGCATTTCCCGAATCAGGCGCTGCTGGGCTTGGCCGGTTCGGCGATGGCAGAATCGTGTGCGCGTCAGGGCTATCGATTCCTGGCGGAGGCGTTTCTGGACCGCGCCTATGGCGCCGATGGCCAACTCCGGCCACGGACGCTGCCGGGTGCCGTGCTCACGCTCGACGCCGCGTTGGCACAGGCCGCGCAGCTACGTCAAGGCTGGCTGGTCAGTTCTGATGGCCAGCGACTCGACATTCAGGCCGACAGCTACTGTGTGCACGGCGACGGCGCCGAAGCCCTGCCGTTGCTGAAGGCGCTATACGAAGCCGGCTATGCGTCGCCGCGTCTCTAGGCAAATCAGCACGTTACGGCGACTGGAAGTGGATGGCCTGGGTGGCCATCCCTTTTTGGTGGCCATCGCTTTTTTCCCAGAACCAATTGACAGCCCCCGGCCAGGCGGCTAAAGTGCGCGACCTTCCGGACCAGTCCGGAATTCCACACGCCCAGGTGGCGGAATTGGTAGACGCACTAGTTTCAGGTACTAGCGGGTAACACCGTGGAGGTTCGAGTCCTCTTCTGGGCACCAGATATCAGCAAAAGACCCGCCGCAAGGCGGGTTTTTTGTTGGCTGCGGTTTGTCGCGCGACGGCTCGTTCGGCGTGCGTCGCGTTTGCCCCTAGCGTCAAATCAAGAGTATGTCTTCAGTGGAGTTCCGGAAACTGCGGCACGCGCTGCAATAACGTCGCTTCCGCGCGTTTGCCATCACGCGAGGCCCTTGTGTCACATGCGGAGTTTTGGCACTCACCCGACTCAACTAATCCGAAAAAGGCGTGCGCTGCCCGCCGGACTTGCTGAATCTCGAATCGTGATGCCGAGGTACCGGCTGCTTGGCCATGCCCGCCCACTAGTGGTGGCTCGCAAGGCGACTGCGGGACCCGTGCGAACGATGTGATACGTTTGGGCCAAATTCGGGAGTACGTCATGGCAAACACAAAGTCGGTTTTCGCGGCCTTGATTGCGGTTGCGTTCATGGCTGGGTTCGATGTTGCCGAGGCCGCATACCGAGCAAACTATGAAGCTGTCCTGGTCAGCGCGGAACGCTCTCGGATCATACGGACTGCTGAGTTTGTCGTTTCTGGGCTCCCACTTGCGCAGGCATTGGAGCAATACCAACTCGTGCTGGTGCCGACGATTTCGGCTGATGGTACGTATACGGTTGCAGTCTCACTGAAACCTGAAACCAATACGGCCCCACAAGACAAACACGACTCGGGCCAATCCTTTTCAGGCAAGGTTGGCACGCCGCTCGACATCAAGACCAACGTTGACGGCGTCGCAGTTTCGGTGGCGTTTATGCTTTATGAAGCGAACGAGTGATTGGCTATAGTTCCTGCAGCGCCGAGTTGTACGGCTGCCGCCTAATGAGCCATCCGGAGTGGATACCGTGTCGCTTAAGCTCGACGCACCCGTTATGGCTCAGCGTTTGGGTTAGGCGCGTTATCACTTTTTTTCGCTTGCCGAGCCGCGACGCCGCCAGACGAATTCGTGATGATTGGCTGCAGATCGGGTTGGCGTTAGATGGGATAGCCTATTGGCGACCGTTCACCGACTACTTCGCATGGACTTGAGATTTGTATGAATCGCAATGTGCCTGTCGAGCTTGAGTTCGTGCTTCGCGTTGCCCGCAAGGTCCGTCCGAAGCCAAACAGCGATGTTCGCATTGACTATTCGAAGTGGTCTGAAGCGGCGCTCGCTTGTCCGATGGCGCTGATCGATGAGTTCTATTCGCACAGGCCATACCAGTGCCGAGTGTGTAAGCGCGCATGCGTGTTCTCTGCTGAAGATCAGAAGCACGCATTAGAAGTGCTTAAAAAGCCCCTGCAGTCGGCTCCGTCAATGTGCGAAGAATGCCATGCAATTCGGGTTGGGCTGGAACGAGAGCAACGCGCCTGTTTCGCCAAGTGGCGAATCGCTAAACAGAACCTGCAAGGGAATCCCACATTTCTCACGCGCTGGCTGGAGATTCTCGAGACCTTGCCGCGCTATGGCATCAGAGCTGACTCGGGCAAGATCACCCAGCTTCGAAGACTCTTGCATGCAACCCGCCCTCGGTCGTAGGGGCAGACCCCAGTGTCTGCCCGTTCGGCGCTGCGAAGCTGTCACAACGCTGGTCGAATTGCGCAACCATGGCCCCCACCCACCTCAATGCACCCACTGCCCATCGCGCTTTCGGCGCAGCAATGGATTGTCGGCATCGAACGATTCGTCTTGCCGGGGTTGATGATCGCGCCAATACTGCTGGATGTCGGCCACGGCGGCGGCCACCGCGTTTAATGCCGCGTCGTAGTCGGGCTCGGACATCGGTTCGAGCAAATGTTGCCAGGGGTTATCGCTTGCCGGTGGGTCGTCGCCGGCTTCATCCGGCAGCGCGTCGTCCGAAGCCTGCTCATGCCAAGGTTGCTCACCCGGCAACGGTAACTCGTCGCCTCGTTCGTGGGCCGAGCCTGGTTCGCCGACCACGTCGATATCGAGTACGCCCTCTTCTGCCGAGAGGCGAATGATCGGGTCCATGATTTCGAGCAAACGTGGGTCGCTGCCCAGACGGGTGCCCCAAATCTCGGAGCGCAAATCGATTCCGGCCGCAAAGCCCTCGCACCAACCACGGGGCGACAGACGCGCAAGACCTTGCTCGTCTTCCACCTCGGCGTAAATCGGTTGGTAGCTGAACGCCTCCAACTCCTGCACGATGCTGTTGTAAAGGCGCACGATCAAGGTCAACACGCGATTGTTGGTGTCGGCATCGGCAATCTCGCCATCGTCACTGATCAGGACCGGCAGCCATTCCGACGCCGCAATCGGTTCTGGCGCCACGACCACCGCGCTCAGCAGACCGTGCGCGGCATCGAGCCCGAACTGATACGGGCCCGGATGCTCGGCCAGATATTCGTTCAGTTCGTCGAGCTCAATGTCGGTCAAGCCATAGGGCGGCTGTTCACTCATAGCTCGACCCATACCGGCGCGTGGTCGCTCGGTTTGTCCCATTTGCGCGGTTCGCGGTCGATGCCGGCCGCTTTCAGTTGCCCGCGAAGCGCCTGACTGATCAGCACCAGGTCGATGCGCAGGCCCAGATTTCGGCGAAAGGCTGCCTGTCGATAGTCCCACCACGAGAACACGCCACCGTTGTCATCAAGTTCGCGGTAGCTGTCTAATAGCCCCAGGTCGAGCAAGCGCTTGTAGGCATTCCGCTCAGCGGTGGAGCACAGCACCGATTCGTGCCAGGCCTCGGGGTCGTGCACGTCGCGGTCATCGGGTGCAATGTTGAAGTCGCCGAGCACCACCAGATTCGGATACCGCGCTGCTTCGTCTTCCAGCCAACGCTGCAGCGCTTCGAGCCAGTTGAGCTTGTACTGATACTTTTCGGAGCCGACTTCCTGGCCATTGACCACATACAGATCGATGACCCGAAGATCGCCGATCGTCGCGGCCAGCACGCGGCGTTGCTCGTCGGCAAAGTTCGGAATCTGCGTGATCACATCCTGCATCGGCGTTTTCGCGATGATCGCCACGCCGTTGTAGGTTTTCTGGCCATTCGCCAGACAGTGATAGCCGAGCGCCTGAAAGGCCTGCTCCGGAAACAGATGGCTTTCCATCTTGATTTCCTGCATGGCCAGCACGTCCGGTTTGGCCGATTCCAACCAGGCCTGCACGTGTTCCATGCGGGCCTTCAGCGAGTTCACGTTCCAGGAGGCGATTTTCATGGGTGAATGTTATCGCGTATCGGCGGCACGGCGCATGCTCCCGCTTGGCGGACTGTCGGACGCGTACCGCCGATCCGTCCCATTGCCCGCGCTTTGCAGCGCTGGCTACACTCGGGCTTTCCAAGTCTGGGGACCCTCATGCTCGATCTTCAATCCGTGGCACCTGAACAATTCGATGCGGCATTGAACACCGCGTTCAACGTCAGCACGGGTGGCAGCATCCAGTTGATCGAAGTGGTCCGGTTGAAATCGCCGTCACCGCGGCCACAGGCGTTTTCGCTGACTTTTTCGCATCCCAGTGCGCATTTGCCGCAAGGCATTTATGAACTGGAG
Source organism: Ahniella affigens (assembly GCF_003015185.1). Taxonomy (GTDB): domain Bacteria; phylum Pseudomonadota; class Gammaproteobacteria; order Xanthomonadales; family Ahniellaceae; genus Ahniella; species Ahniella affigens. The sequence continues at coordinate 5,857,559 of NZ_CP027860.1, read as the reverse complement.
CATGAGTCGCTTGGCAAGATGGCGATCTTTCTGACGCCGATCCAGCCTGATAAGCGTGGGCGCTTGTTTGAGGCGGTGTTTAACTAAGCGTTGGATGGTTTCGGTTGGCCTGTTGATTGTCACGCTGCGACGCTTGTCTGCGCGTTGAGTCGGCAGTTCTGGCGCGACGTTCTATCGACGCCAGATTTTCGCAAGTAGCCCCCTCCCCAACCCTCCCCCGCGATCGCGGGAGAGGGAGCCACATCGCGCGCGGGAGAGCAACCTCCCTCTCCCACGCGAGTGGGAGAGGGCCGGGGAGCGGGCTACTTGCGATCGGCGTCAACAGCCAATTGGAGTTTCCAGAGCGCCCAAGAATCACGCCCCAGTATTGCCAAACACCTCGGGTATTAGCCCCGCAATATCGGCCGCCACGCTGTCCCATTCGAACGCAGGTGCATTGGCCCGGGCCAAGGCGGCGTGGCTGAGTGCTTGGTATTGCTTCGGATCCGTTAGCACGTTCTTGAATCCGTCGGCAACGTGATCTGGCTGCAGTTCGCTCATCAGCAACGGCGACCAACGGGTGCGCACGCGCACCGGTGGTCCGAGCAGGATCGCAGCGTCCTGCCAGAGTTCGCGGAGCGGCGGCAGGTCGGGCAGCAGTTGCGGCACGCCACACGCGGCGTGTTCGAAGCTCACCAGGCCGAAGCCTTCACCCGCACTGGTATTCAACCCGAGCGCGCAGGCGTTATAGAGCTCGGTCAATGCTTGATCCGAAATCGGACCAGGCTCCTTGGGCCACCAGATGATCGCGGACTCCAGATTCAATTCGCGAATCTGGGCGCGCAGCGCCTCGGCCATGGATTCGTGCGCAATGGCCTGATGCAAGCACAGACGCACATCACTCCCACCTTGAGCACGGTACGCCGCCAACCCGAGCAGGCCGAGGTCAATGCGTTTGCGCGGATCTGGCCGGCTCGCATTCAGAACGACACAGGTGGGTTCGTTGAGCGCAAACAGCGACTGGGCCAGGGATAGTCGTTCGGTGATGGCAAAGTCGACGCGACGGACCGTTTCGGCGGGTTGAAACTGCGCTCGCGCAACGCCGTGTCCGGCGATGGCGACGTTGATTGCCATGCCGGCACGTTGAATCGAACTGCGAAGATTGTCGGCGGCGTAGCGGGTGTACGTGCAGAGTGTCCGGTAGGCAGAAAGATCGGGGAGCACCAGATCGTCCGGGATATCGCCATCGAGCGGCAAATAGCCAATCAGTGGAATCGATCCGAGCACGGGCCCGAGCACGCGGGCGTAGTGCTCCAGGTACCACAGATCGTTGAGCGCAAAGATCGCGTCGGGCGCGAGCGCGTCGAGGCGGTCTCGGATCAAGTACGCGCCGACGGAATCGCCGACGCCCATCGGCACCGGAATCAACTGCACGCCAGGCTGAAGCAGGCGTTCGGGACCGGTGTCGCCAATCGCGACCCAGGTGATATCCACCTGGGTCACAAACCGCTGCACGAGCGCATCCAGCACCCGCGTGAAGCCCGTCCCCGGCCGGTGCCAACCGGCGATCAACAATCGGCGGCGCGACGCTCCCGGGGCGGCTTGACTCATGCGTTACTGAGTTCGACCGGCGTGTACAGCACGCCACCAGACACTTGGAACGGCATCAGTTGCACGGTGAGAATCGGTGCCCAGGCCGGGCCGTTGACGTCGCTGAGCTCGTAGCCAGGCTGATTCAAGTCACCGAGCACACTGACCAGCGCGTAGCCAAACGTGCCAAGCGAGCCGCAACCAAACTGTTGCGCCAATTGATCGATGCGGCGGAGTTGTCGGCCGGCGCCGTTCAGATCAAGGAATTTGAACAAGGCGCCTTGCGGCTGATGATTGAAGCCGACGGCGAGCGTCGCCACCACCAAGATGTAGTTCGGGTTATTGAATTGCTGGATGGGCGGCGCCTGGTCCGACGCAGCTTGCAACTGGTTGTAAACCACATTGAGATTGCTGCGGTCGATGACTAGGAACCAATACTGCCCTTGTCCAGACGGCGTTTGCTGCGCGAAATGTTGCTTGCCAATTGCGATCTGCGCTTGGGCAGTCCCCGTACTGAAACCATAGTGCGCTGAAATGATCGACAGTGGTACCGGAATCGGACTCGTTACAGTCATATGCGTACTCCTTGTGCAGGCAAAAGCCCTGACCCCAGGGCGAGAAGCCGCCGACCCGGATCGACGGGAATGTATCGACGAATGCCTAGTCCGTGGCCGCAGCGACGATCATTGGCCGCCAAACCATGAACAGATATGTGCCGCGATCTTCATCCAGTTCGAAGCCGCGACGCAGGTAGAAATCTCGGGCAGGATTCTCGCGCTCGACGTGCAAGCTTATGGGCAAGCACAGTGCCTGGCACTCGGTGAGCAGGCAGTCGATCATGACGCGCCCAAACCCTTTGCCTCGGCAGCGCTCAAACAACATGATGTCCATCAGGCGAAATTCACTAGGGGACCGATGGAGATACAGACGCCCAATCACCTTGCTTTCGTGGCAAACCACCCAGAACCGTGCGCAGTCATAGTGTTTTCGGTAGTGATCCGCCTGCAAACGGAATTGCTCGGCGAGAAACGCCATCTTGGCAGCCTCGGGCCACGGCACGTGCATCAGCTCATGCCACCGAAACTCTTGGTACAGATGACAGAGCGTTTCGGCGTCCTCAGCACGCTCAAGCCGGATCGTCAGGCTCGGGTCTGCATGCTGCAATGCCGTGCTTAGTGCTCGCCCAATGTGCTCAACGGATTGCTGGTGCGTGTCGGAAGCGCTCATCGGCACCCTTTGCATTCATAAAAACTGGCCCGCCTGGGATTCAGACGGGCCAAGGTTGAAGCAGAAGTCAAACTGTTTGGACTTGGAGTCGGACGCGTGCCAGGACCGAGTCGGCTTCTGGATGCGTTGGCGACGCACCTTTGGCATGAAGCACCAACCAGTGCTGTCCCACGCCGAGGTGACCGAGTCCGTTCTCGGCAAGCAGGCATTGCGCTTTGGGGTCTTCAGCCGACGTCTCGCCCTCAAGGGCAAAGAGGCGCTCGGCATCCGCAACAAAACGGAAACGCTGGCTGTTGCCGTTTACTGCAAACGACGCCAATTCAATTGCGGCCTGGCCATGATCAGTCTGAAACCACAAACGTGCCGTCGCATTCAACCCGGCAACGCTGTATTGCGGCTCAACCAAGATTTGCACCGTGCCCTGCTGACAGGCATGGCTCGGACCACACTGGCCGCCACCGGACGCGCTGAGCAAGGTCCACTCGTTGGACGCGGACAGCATTTCCAGACCAGCATGGGCTGCGACCGAGGCCGTTGGGACCGCCACCGCGGCAAGTAGGCCGGTTTGGGCAATGAATTGGCGTCGAAGCATGATGTGACTCCTAGGTTCGAGGTGGGAAAACGCCCTGCAACGCGATACAGAAGTAGAACGTCAGGTACGGCATCAGATTGTTATGCGGGTTGTCGCCACCGGCTGGAGCCAAACTATTGTCATTGAGCGCGACAATCGGTCCACCGGCATTTGCGTACATGCTGACACCAATACCGGTTGCCGGTTGATTGGCGGCAGGCACACGCGAAGAGCCATCAGCCTGCGACACATTGAGGCCGTGACTGTGCGATGGCATTTCGCTTTCCAACAACGACACCGTCTCGGACCCTCCGGTCTCACCGAGGTCGTGCAGCGACAGACCAGGGCCTTGACCCGGGTGCATCGGCGCTCGTCCCTGCAAGTCTGGCAGTGCGAAATTGCTCTTGCCGTTGCCCCCATAAGTGGTTCCAAGCAACGAGAACAGCGCGGTGTTTTGGGACAGCGGCAACAGCTGGCCATCACACCAAGCCCAGCCCCGAGGCGCGAAGTTGAACGGGAAAATCCTGATTTCAGCTACAAATGGATCTGCCATAGAAGTCTCCGGATCAGGTTTGGCTTGGGAAGATGCCAAAGAGGGAAATGATGAAGTCCACACACAAATACGGCTGGAAGTTCGTGTGGGGCTGATTGCCGCCGACGGAGGAAATGCTCACGGGTGAAATGTTCGTTCGGGGTGCGTCAGTGCCATAGGCCGAGTTGCTGGCCACCGACAACCCGCTGAGCGAGTTTCCTTGAGCAACCGCACCGGTTCCCGTATTTCCGGACGCGAGTGCGGGATGGGAGTGCGCGGGGATCTGCTGGACGGTCAACGTCACTTCCTCGACACCACCGGTTTCAGCAAGGATGAAGCCATTGCCCTGGTGGATCGGGAGGCGTCCGCGCAGATCGGGCAGCGCAAACGTTGACTCACCGTCACCGCCATACGTTGTGCCAATCAACTGAAACAGTGTTTCGTTCTCCGAGATCGGCAGCAGCTGTCCCTCGCAGAACATCCAGCCCGCGGGCGCGAAGTTTCCCGCGAACATGCGGATCTCACCGACATAAGGTTGTGCCATGGTTCGGTCTCCTCAGGTTGCGGATGGGAAGATGCCCTGCAGCGCAATGCAGAAGCTCAGGGTGAGGAAGGGCTGCATGTTGAGATGCGCTTGCGAGCCGCCGGTGTTTCCGACGGTGGTCGGTGACATCGCCTGCAGATTGGTGCCCGGGCCCCAAACGTTTTCGCCAGTCGAATTCGCCAAGACCGAAGTCGCTGTTGGCGTGTTCGTTGTGGCCGTGACGCCGTTGGCGTTCCAGACATGAGTGTGCTGCGGTATTTCGGCAATGCTTAAGGTGTGAGCCTGCTCGCCACCGCGTTCGCCCAAGGTATGTCCACTACCGACATGGATCGGCGTACGCCCGCGCAGGTCAGGCAAGCCAAAGTTCACCCGGCCGTCGCCGCCGAAGGTCGTGCCGAGCAGCGAGAACAGGGCCTGATTCTGATTGATCGGGAGTAACTGCCCGTTGCAAAGTGCCCAGCCCTTTGGAGGGAACACGAAACTCATGATTCTGATTTCAGACAAGAAGGGTTCCGCCATCTTGATCTCCTCATTGGTTGTTTGCCTTAGTTGGCGGTCTGGTAAGTCCCCGGCGCAACGGCCAGGCCATTGGTGCGCCTACCAGCTCGCAATCGTCTTCCGCCTCTCCCGGACAAGGCGCCCTGCTGTGCATACTTGGTGATTGAGCCTTGCGGCGCGGCGGCACAAGCGAGTGGGTGCCTCGCCAAGCCCTGAATACGCGTTTCGATTGCTCGCTGATCCCGAAGGCGGTAGCTGGCAGCAACGATGAACGTGTATCGGGATCACTAAGAATGATCCCGCGAATCGCATGGCTACTTCGCTTTGCCTCCCCCTTTCGTGCTGGTTGCCCCATCAATGACATCTGCTTGGGCCCTGGCTGCGCTGTCGCGCAGCCAGGGCCTTGCCAAGCTCAAGGATTGTTGCAGTTACTAAAGCCGCTTGTCGCCGAAATCAGCAGCACGCCGTTGCCGGCTGGATTCTGCCCGGCGACATGTGCTTCAACAGCCGGTGTTGTGGTCGCAACCATGTTGTGGACGCCAAAGTCGTGCGTCGTGGTTACTACCCCCTGCTTGCGGAGACCGATACCGTTTGTGCCGCCGCTGCCTGCGCTGGTGTTGCCGGACAGATTGACGCAGACGTTCTCGTCAGTGCCGGCCGACGCATTGCCCGAATCGACTCGAATACCCGGTCGGACCCCGCCCAACGGCGCGGCGACGGTGTTCGTTTGTATCTTGCTGCGCAGGGTGCTGGTGGCATCACGCGCCACCAGCAGAATGCCGTTCCCGTCAGTCTGCGAAATGTTGTTGTTCGTGATGTCGACGGTGTAAGTCGGTGTTTCGGTTGCCACCGACAAGATACCAGTGCCGATACCGAAGCCCTGCGCGCCAACTTGGTTATTGGAAACCAGCACATTGTTGTTGAAGGTCGCGACCGCCGTGCTGTTGCCGAACGACGAACCGGCAAACGACGTTCCTGTCGTGTGCTGGACTGGGTTGGCCAAAGTACCGTTGCTCGACACATCGAATCGGCCGGTACCGCGACCATTCACCACGGTGAGGATTGCCTGGGTGTTGATGCGGTTCGCCGCACTCTGACCACTGACACGATTGTTCGTGATCGTGATGGTCTGCGCCGCGTTGGCGGCGTTACCAATGACACCCGTACTCGGACCGCCAGCGTTGGCATTGCCGCCCTGCGCCATGATGCCGGCGCCGGTCGGGAAGTTCGTCACGATGTTGTTATTGATCGTGGCCGAGGTCACGCTGGCAACGGTCGTCGCTGACCCGAAGGCAATCAGGCGAATACCGGAACCCAGGGTATTGGCCCCCACTGTGTCACTGGTGATCGTGTTGTTGCTGATGTTGGCCGAGCTGATCGTGCCGGCATAGTTGAAGATGTCGATGCCGTGATAGCGCGCCAGCGTCAGCGTATTACCGGTGATCGTGACGGTGCCCGTCAAGTTGGATTCGGTGCCACCTTGATTGTCGTTGAATGCCACGTTGGCTTCGTCCACCGTATTCGCACCGTCCGCCGCCGCATCATTGGAATTCGAAATGGTCGAGTTCGTCAGCGAGAAGTTGGTGACGCCGCCGGTGCCCTTGATGCCGCTGCCCACGGTGCTGTTGATGCTCATCAGATTGAACGACGGTGAGCGCGTGCTGATCAGACGGATACCGTTGGCGGTCGTATTCTGGATCGTGCCGCCAGAGGCCGCAGCCGCCACACCTGTGACAGTCAGACCGGCTGTGCTGCCCGTATTGTTCAGCAGGATGCCGTTCGTCGCACCGTTGACCGACACGCTCTGGAACGTCAAGCCGGCAGCACCGATCGTCGAGTTCGTTACTTCCAACGCGCGTCCGGTGGTGGACGAAATGACATTGCCCGTACCAGTCACTTCGATCGAGTTCGCACCACCCGTTGCGGCGAAGCCAGCGCCAGAAGTGGTCGTGATCGCCAGACCGCCACCCGAGAACAGGATCGAGGCGCCCGTGTTGTTGGTCAGCGTGACCGCCGCACTGGTGCCCGTGGTCACCGTCTTCGAAGCGTTACTGAACGTGTAGGTGCCCGCGTTGCGGTTCAACACGTCGATACCGGTACACGTGCTCGTACAGCTCAACGCGCCGCTGAGCGTTACGGTACCTGCGCCAGCTCCGGTAAGGCTGACCAATTTGCCAGCCGTCGCCTTCGTGATGGAACCTGCATAGGTCGTGGTACCGAGCGTACCGACACCCGCGAATCCGATTCCGGTTGAGCCCGTGATCGAACCGCCGTTCATCGCCAAGGTTCCGGAGATGCCGTTCAGGTCAATACCAGCGGTCGCACTGTTCGTTGACGACACCGTCGTGAAGGTGCCGCTCCAGTTGGTGCCAGTCGCAGAGGTGATCGCCGGCCCGTTTGTTGCGGCAATGGTCGATCCTGCTGCCGCCGTCAAGCCACCTGCCGAGGTGCTGTAGATCACACCAGTGCCAGAACTCGTCGTCACCGACAGGACGCCCGCGTTGAAGGCGCCGGATGAACCGGTAATGGTGAGGCCGGTGCCCGCCGTGGCCTTGTTGATGGTCACGCCGTTGAACGTCAACGCAGTGGTATTCGCATCGATCGACATGCCCGCAAAGGTCGCTGCGACACCCGTGATATTTGTGGCGCCCGTGACCGTCACGGCACCACCACCGGTTGCGTGCAGGAAACCAACGGCACCGCAGGTGCCAATGGTCAGTGTGCCGAACGTGCGCGTACCGGCGCTGTTGTTCTGCAGACTGACGCAGTCCGTGCTGGCCGAGACCGTGGTGTTGCCGAAGTTGACGTCACCCGTAGAGGTACCGACCAAGATGCCTTGCGTGGTCGTGGCGGTCACCGACGTGCCACCCGTGTTCACGGTACCCGTGATGCCGGCCATGTTGATGCCTTGTCCCGAGCTGCCACTGATCGTGGTGCCACCCAGGTTCAAGGTACCGGCAATTGCCGACAGGTTGATGCCTTGCGCACCCGAGGTAGAGGCCACGCCGGTGAAGCCCGCGCCAGCAATCGTACCAGTCGCCAAGTTCAGCGCGCGGCCCGTACCGTTCAGGAGGACCTGGTCTACCGTCAGCGTCCCGAAGTTGGTGGCTGCAAGGTCGGTACCGGTTGCACCGGAATCGCCGATCGTGAAGCCGCGCAGCGTTACCCCAGTCCCGGCGGTCACACAGGTGACATTGGTACAGGTCAACACGGGCGCGGCACCGTTTAGTGCGTTGTACGGGGCGAAATCAGATCCCGGCACTGGCGTAATCGCATTCGCCACTGGCGTTCGGGCTGCCAGCAACGCGCTGATCGTGGATGTCGAGCCGTTACCGAGCAACAACACACCGTTAGCCAGCGTCGTCTGCGTGCCGGTGTACGTACCTGAGTCGACGAAGATCACGTCGTTCGTGGTGTGAGCACTGACGCCAGCGAAGTTTGCGGATGGGCAAGCCTGCGTACCAACGTTGGAGCCCGTGCAGACCGTGCCGCTGGCACTGCCATCAACGAACCAAGCCAGCTCTTCGTTCTCGAAGGTCAAGGTGACCTGGGCGGTATCACCGCCACTGAGTGTGTAGAAGAACGTCACCGTACCGGCGGCCGTTGTGTCGCCCGCATCCGGGTAGAACGTGTAGGCACCATTCGCCTGCAGGATGATGCGGCCACCCGCGCCACCGGCTGTGATCGCGTTCGTTCCGTTCGGAACCGTGCCGTTAGCCGTGACCAAGGTCGGGCCGAAGCCGGTGATGGTTTCGGCGCCCAAGATGTCGTTGGCGGTGACGCTCACAGGTGCTGCGTAGGTCAGATGCGGCGTCACGGTTGCGGCGTCGTCGTTGGCGACACCGGCAAACGTGTAGGTAGCAACGAAGTCAGCCACCATGTTGTTCGGCGGATCGCCAAGGTCGGCGTCCGCAATGCCGAGCGCGCGCACCGACAACGTGCAGGTCTGGCCGGCGAGCGCGGAATCGAGCGGATCCAACACCACCGAAGCGGCCGGCGATGCGGTCGAAACAGTGAAGTTGGTCGGCGTGCCCGCTGGGCACTCGAAGTCGAAGCTGGTGTTCGCGGCATTGGCAGTCGTGTCGAACGCTACCGATTCGGAGAAGTTGACGGTGATGGTGCTCGTCGCCGCAACGCCCGTGGAACCGGCAGCTGGCGTGGTGCTCAGCACGCTCGGCGGGGCATCCGTGGTGAACGTGCGCGACACATCAGCGGCCAGGAGTCCGGGTGGATCTGCCACATCGGAGTCGTTGATATTCGCGGCCACTGCGGTCGCACGACACGCGGTGTTGACCGGCATCGCGCCAGACGGCGTGAAGGTCAGTGTCGAGGTACCGGTACCAGACACAGTACCTGCAACCGGGGAGCCAATCGGGCATTCCACGGTAATTGCGGCACCCGGGCCAGCATCCACGTTCTCACTGAAGGTAAAGGTCACGAGGCTCGTGGTCGCAACGTTTGTCGCACCCGTCGCAGGCGTGCCGCCGGTCACAGTCGGCGCAGCATCCGTCGTGAAGGTGCTGACGAAATTGGCGGCGAGGTTGGCCGGCGGATCAGCCGTGTCGGTGTCGTTGACCAGCGCAGCCAACACCGTAACGGTGCAGCTTGTCGCGGCCGGAAGCGACGAGGATGGCGTGAGCGTCACTGACGTCGTGTTGGTCGCCGGCAGTGCGGGGACGGCCGTAAAGGGCTGTGCGCCACCGCAATCCAACGTGAACGCACCCGCAGCCAAGTTAACCGGTTCATTGAACGTAACCGCGACGGTCGAGTTCACCGGCTGATTGGTCGCACCATTGGCCGGCACGACGTTGCTGACGCTCGGCGCTGCATCGACGGTGAAGTTCACCGTGACCGTGCTCACCATGTTGTCGGGCGGATCAATCGTGTCGGAATCGGTGATGTTGCCGGCGATGATCGTCATGGTGCACGGGCCCGCTGGCAGCGGCGCCGTGTACGTCGGGTTCAGCACAGTGACGCCGGTACCCGTGGTGCCGCCGGTGATCAGATTCGGGCCGCCGCAAGTCAGCGTCACCGATCCAATGGTGGCGACAATCGACTCGCTGAAGTTGATGGTCAGCGGCGTGTTGTTGGCAACCGTACTGCCGTTGGCAGGCGTGGTCGACGAAACGGTTGGCGGCGAGTCGACATTGATCGCGAAGCTGTCCGAATCGCTCTGCGCGCCCGGTGTGCCGGTATTGCCCTGGTCGTTGGTCAGCACCGTGATCGTGCCGGTGCCACCCGTGCCGCTGGTGAAGCTCAACGTTTGCAGCGTAGCGTTGACGTCGGCCACCACATCGGTGATCGACACCGAAGCCGTGCCGCTGCCGGTGACGATCGCGCCATTGGTGGCGGTTGCCGACAGCGTGCCGAGCGTTGTGCTGACCGTCGTGATGACTGGGCCGGCTGCGGCATCTATGTCTGCAATCGAGATCGCATTGCCGCCGCCCGTCGTAAACGTCAGGGTCGCGCCCGTACCAACCGATTGCGCGCCAGGCACTGTGTTGACTGGCGCATCATTGACCGCGGTCACCGTGATCGTGAACGTCTGCGTAGCGCTCGTGTCGATACCGCCGTTCGCCGTGCCGCCATTGTCTTGCAGCGCGAGACCGATGGTGGCAGAACCGTTGGCATTCGCCGCTGGGGTGTAAGTCAGCGTACCGGTCGGGCTGACGGCTGGCGCCGTACTGAAGAGTGCCGCATTGCTGTTCGAGGCCACATTAAACGTCACGGTCTGACCCGACTCATCTGCCGGTCCCGGCGAAATGGCCGTCGCCCATCCGGCAACGGTCTGCGCGCCGGCATCTTCGGCCACGGTCTGATTGGCACCTGCGACGAAGCTTGGCGCGTCATTGACCGAAGAAACCGTGATCGTGAAGTTCTGCGTGGCGCTGGTGTCGACACCACCATTTGCGGTGCCGCCATTGTCCGAGATGCGCAGGGTAATCGTGGCCACGCCCGAGGTGTTTGCGGCAGGGGTGTAGGTCAGCGTGCCAGTCGGATCGACCGCAGGCGCAACACTGAACAGGCCCGCATTGGTGTTGCCAGTCACAGCAAAGCTGAGCGTCTGGCCGGATTCATCCGCCGGACCCGCCGAGATCGCGGTGGCCCAACCAGCCGACGTTTGCGCGCCCGCATCTTCCAGGACGCTCTGGTTTGCACCAGCGGCAAAGCTCGGGACGTCGTTCACCGCGGTAACGGTAATGGTGAACGTGATCGGCGCGCTGGTGTCGTTGCCACCGTTGGCAGTGCCGCCATTGTCGCTCAGCGTCAGCGTGATCGAGGCGATGCCGTTGGCGTTGGCGGCCGGCGTGTAAGTCAGGTTACCCGTGGTCGGATTGACTGCCGGAGCAGCACTGAACAGCGCTGGGTTCGTGTTGCCCGTGACGTTGAAGGTCAGCACCTGACCAGCCTCGTCGGGCGGACCGGCGCTAATCGCAGTGGCCCACGCGGCAACCGTCTGTGCGCCAGCATCTTCCAGCACCGTCTGGTTAGCGCCCGGGGTGAAGCTCGGTGCGTCATTGACCGGCGTCAGCGTGATATCGAAGGTCTGCGTGGCCGATGTGTCGACGCCGCCATTCGCAACGCCGCCGTTGTCGGCAATACGAATCGTGATCGTCGCCGAGCCATTGGCGTTCGCAGCGGTGGTGAACGTCAGCGTGCCGGTTGCCGAAACAGCCGGGGCCACCGAGAACAGCCCGGCGTTCGTGTTGTTGGTGATCTGGAAATTGACGGTCTGACCCGCTTCATCGGCCGGACCGGCGCTGATTGCCGTGGCCCAGTTCGGAATGGTATTGCCGCCGGTGTCTTTGAGCACCGTGACGTTGCCACTCGACGTAAAGCTCGGCACGTCGTTGACGGCCGTAACGGTGATCGTGAAGGTCTGCGCCGCAGACGTGTCCTGACCGCCATTCGCCGTACCGCCGTTGTCGCTCAGCGTCAGACTGATCGTCGCCACACCATTGGCATTCGGCGCCAGGGTATAGGTCAGATTACCGTTGGTCGGATTGACCGCTGGCTGCACAGAAAATAGCGCCGTGTTGGTGTTGGCCGTGACATTGAAGGTCAGCGTCTGCCCTGCTTCGTCCGCCGGACCCGGCGAGATGGCAGTCGCCCAACCGGCGACGGTGACGGCGGGTGCGTCTTCCAAAGCTGTTTGATTGGCGCCCGCCGTGAAGCTCGGCGCATCATTGACGGCATTCACGGTCACGGTGATCGTGGCTGGCGCCGATGTATCGACACCGCCGTTTGCGGTGCCGCCATTGTCCTGCGCGGTAAACGTGAGTTGCGCCGTGCCGCTGACGTTCGCCGCCGGGGTGTAGCTGAGCTGACCAGCCGCGTTGATCGTCGGCACGCCGTTGAACAGCGCTGGATTAGTGTTGTTCGTGATCGTGAACGCAATCGTCTGCCCGCTTTCATCGGCTGGACCGGCACTGAGGCCCGAGGCCACGGGCGCTGTTTGTGGTCCGGCATCTTCGTTCACAGCGGGGGGATTCTGCGAGGTGAAGGTCGGAATGTCATTGACCGGCGTGATCGTCAGGCTGACGGTCGCATCAGGCGAATTCACGAAGCCGTCGTTAGCGCGGTACGTGAAGCTGTCGGCGCCGTTGGCGTTCGGCGTCACGGTGTACTGGACCGAGGCCGACGTGGTGTTAATTGGCGTCACGGCGCCGAGCGTGCCCTTCGTCGGGCTGGTCGCGACCGTGAAGGTCAGCGGATCACCGTCCAGGTCACTACCACTCAGCGTGATCGTTTGCGGCGCTGCGTCTTCCAGCAGCGTTGCCGTAACGGGGTTGGCGACCGGTGGTTGATTCTCGACATCGGTCACGTCAATGCGGAGGAACAGCTTGCCGGCTTCGAAGCCCGCAAACAGCGCCCGGATATCGATGCCGGAGTCGACACTACTGCCGTCGCCCGCTGGGTCAACGGCAATCGGGGTCTCGCCGGTCCAATCACCCACTTGCCCGTCGACCGTGTAGGCGGCGGCCCAAACGGCGCCGGCCATCATCAGCAGGCCAATCGACGCCAAGCTCGCGCGGGCGGCCAGGCGGATGCGCTTCATGCCGAAAACCGCGAGCACCAGGACCAGCAGTCCCAGGCCTAATAGGCCCATCGTCGGAATATTGTTGACCGGGAATCCGAGGAGAATCGGCGGGCCACCGGCCAGTCCGGTAGTCGTTGCCAGAATATCGGACGCCGTGCTGGCGCCGTTCCAGCCAATGGCGTAAACCGGAACCGTGGCACCGGCGGGAGCCAGTGTGGCTGGCGTACCCATTTCGATGACATCGGCGCCGGCCGTGCCGTTATTCAGGCCGACTGCATACGGAGCAGGCAGCGCCTCGCCCGCGGGGAAGGTGCCCGCGCTGCAGACGGAAACCGTGCTGCCCGTGACGGTGACATTCGTGATATCGGCGCGGACACGCGCTTCGACACCGCTGACGGTCCCACCCGGAGAGGTAACCGTACACCCCGTCGATGCATTCGCATCGGTGTCGAGATACACGTCGTATCGGTAGTCCTGAGCAGCGACGCTCAGTGAGGCCAGTGAGAGGATCAGTGACCAGACCCCAAGCTTAATTCGCATGTTTCTTCCCCGAAGCATGTCAGACAGACGGCCAGAGTGTGCGCCAATCTGCATTTCAGATCAACTGTTTGCGAATCATTCCTGGGTTTTGGCGAGCGTCAGACCGCATGCAACAAATTGTGATTTCCGGATCACGACATCAACCCTGGACCGGCATTCCGGGCCTTGTGTTTCCTGGCCCACCCGGGCATGGTCTGGCCATGCGCTGCCTTTATGAAGCTGAGACGGTCATCGACGCCTGCCTGGTCCGGGACTACCTGGAGTCAGAGTCTTTTGCTGCAATCGTCGTGGGCGATGCCTTGTCTGGCTCATTCGGGATGATGCCCGGCCTGGTCCGGGTGCTGGTTCCGGAAGCGGACTGGCCGGCCGCGACTGCGGCGCTAGCCGACTGGCTGGATACCCTGAATCCGCCGATTCCGGGACGGTTGCTGCCTTGGCCCGAACTGAACCCCGGAATCGCCTGAACACATGCCCAAGATCAATCACCCCCGCGGCTTCGACCTGGAAAGCGCCCACCGTAGCCTGCGGAAGGCCGAGCCGCGATTCAAGGCTTGGATGCGCAAAATCCAGATCGACGTGGACTGGCACCGTCCGTTTGATCCGGTCGACGCGCTGGCCAACGCCATCCTGTACCAGCAGCTCAGTGGCAAGGCCGCCGCGACGATCGTCGGCCGCGTGCGCGCGCAGCATTGCCAGGACGCTAAGGGCCGGATGACTGCCGACAACTTGGCTCGGGCGCCCGCCGAAGGGTTGCGCGCTTGCGGGGTGTCGGGCAACAAGGCACTGGCGCTGAAGGACCTGGCCGAGAAAGCCCAACTCGGCGTCGTGCCAAACGCTCGCAGCTTGCGTTACCTCAGCGATGAGGAGCTGATCGAACGGCTGACGCAAGTCCGCGGTATTGGCCGCTGGACGGTGGAAATGATGCTGATCTTTCGCCTGGGCCGGCCCGATGTGTTTCCGATCGACGACCTGGGGGTCCGCAAAGGGGCCCAAGTGTTGCTGGAGCTCGACGAGATGCCAAAGCCCAAGGCCTTGCTGGAACTGGGCCAAGACTGGTCGCCGCACCGCACCCTCGCCAGCCTGTACCTCTGGCGCATCGCCGATAGTCTGAAACCGGTTCGGGCCCCCACGCCACGAAGCCAGGACTGAACGGAAAGGCCTCGCTCAGCGGAGCAAGACCCGGCGCAGCAACGCCGAAGCCAGCGGCACTAACACCAACCAAAGCCACAATGCACCGACTGGCGTCTCGGTATGCGCCAGCCCCGGCACACTGACCATCAGGCCGAGCCCAAGCAGAAACCAGAAGCAGTAGGGACAACGGAGACGCGCCGCCACCAGGGCGCGCGCGACGGGATCGGTCGATTGGCGGCGGTATTCGCGACGTGAGTTGAAGTGTTCTGTGCGAGCGGCATGCATCTGACGTTTCCCTAGATTTCGGAAGAAGGACGATCGCAGCGTCGGCGCGGCGATTGATTGATCCTCCGGTGGCCCCGTCTCAGCGTCCGAGACAGACCGAAGCCCGGCGACGGTTTCCACCGCCGATCGGGCCGCTTGTTCGTCCGGCCGCACGGGCTACCATCGGGGCGGTCATGACACGGGCGGCGCGGATTTTGCGTTGTGTCTGTGATCAAACCAGCGTCAGCCGATCGATCGTCGTCGGTCCTTTGCCTCAGGAGTTGCCCATGCTGTCGAATTGCCCCAGCTGTCAGGAATCCGAACTGGTCGCCACCGAACTGCAGCAAGGGCTACCCGCCCACACGTGCCGAAGCTGCCACGGATCGCTACTGCTGCTCCAGCATTACCGAAGCTGGCGGGCGACACTCGAAGGCGCCAAGGTGGATGCCTCGCCCGATCGCGTTGACCAGGCAAAGGCCACATCGGAGTCCCAGGCCATGCTGCGCTGCCCGTCGTGCCGGGGCTTCATGACCAAGTTCCGATTCAGTTCGGACAGCAAGAATCAAGTCGACCTGTGTGCGCATTGCGATGCGGTCTGGCTGGATCGCGGCGAGTGGATCTTAGTCGAGCATCTCGCCCGCGCTGGCCTCTTGACCCGCGTATTTGAACCGGGCTGGCAAACCAAGCTGCGCCAGGAAGAGGCTCGTCGGCGCGCTGAAGAGCGCTGGAAAACGCAGCTGGGCGAGGACTACGAACGTGCGCGTGAGATTCGCAATTGGCTCGCGGGTCGCGACAAATGCAAGGAATTGATGGCGTACCTGTATCTGGCGCAGACGGAAGGGCCGGTTTGAGTTGTCGCCCGGCAATTGGCTAGGGTCCGGTGATCCGGTAAAGCGATTGCAAGAGCGCTGGTCGCATCGAACGTGCGCATAGTCGTACATCAGGCGGTTGGTGAGGATGCGGAATCTTTCGCGACGGCACAGTGTGGCAAGTAGCCCTCTCCCCAGCCCTCTCCCACTCGCGCGGGAGAGGGAGCGCTCCCTCCCCCGCGATCGCGGCGCGGGGGCCCGGGGAGGGGGTTACTTGCGATCGACAGGGTCATCACATGCCAATTGCCGAGTAAACAGAAGCGAGGTTCACGCTCCGGGCTTCAGACCCAAACCCAAGGCGCCACAACACGCCCTACAGACAGCTTACCGGCGCGTTTGCCAGAGCGCGATTCCCGGCAGCAGGCACGCTGCGAGCACCACAACCGCCATCGGCGCACCAAAATGTGACCAACCACCGGGGTAGATGAACGCTCGGGCGAAGCAATAGAGCAGCGCCGCGGGCCAGCCGATCCAAAAGGCCACTGCCAGGTTGCGGCCCATCTGCCAAAACACGACGAGGCAGGCGAGTCCGGCGGCAAACCAGAACACGATATTGATCCCAGGCAACTGCCGGACAAATGCGAACACCGCATTGTTGGGCAGAAATGGGACCAAGTAGTCGAGACTCAGTCCCAGCGGTGCCACCGCGAGATATGCCCAGATCCAGCGGGCGGCCTTGGCCATGGGATGCGCGGTCGCGGGCGGTTCCGCTTTAACGTACTGCGTTGGAGACGCAAAAGGGTCGGTCATGTTGGGGGTTCCATCTAGCGTGCAGCACAAAGACCTCGCCGCTATTGAACAGAGCACCTTGGTCACAAAACGAGATGGTGACGAATACCTCTCGTCCGTCGCAAGACCGAAATGACAGAAAATTTTTTCAATGCGTCTGCATCGACCAGCGCACTGATTCAAAAGGAATTCGCGCCGAGCGGGCCGCTCCCTATCACACTACCTTCACGCTTTGCCGTGACTTTTGACGCATAGCAGCGTGAATTTTCGAAAACTCTGGTCTATGGTCCGCGCCGCCTTGACGGTTTGACACAAACCGCAGGCCAGGGACAAACCCGAGTGGACACACGCTGCTTTGCCGTCGGATCCGCGCGTCGGACCTGACCAGGATATGTCTGCCTAGGTTTGTACCCCACCACAACATGCTGGAACGTGAAGAAGCTCAATCCATCGCAAATCAAAGGGAGAACAGTGGAAATGAAGCGTCGTACCTTGCTCAAGCAAACTCTGGCCGCCTCCGCGGTCACCATGGCTTTTGCCACCTCGGCAATGGCCGCTGCTGAACTGCGCTATGCCCAACGTCCGGTGCAAGGCCAGTATATTGTGGTGCTGAAAGACCAAGTGGCTTCGTTGTCGGTCGAGCGCAACAGCGCCAAACCGAGCATCGCATCCGTTGCCAACTCAATCGCCGCGGCTCACAAAGCGCAAGTGTTTCGAACCTTCAACGCTGCGCTCCGCGGCTTTGTGATCAAAGCCGATGACAAGGCGCTGGTGTCGATGCTGAATGATGATCGCATCGCCTATATCGAAGAAGACGGCTATGTTTATGCCAACGCGACGCAAACCGGCGCGACCTGGGGCATCGACCGTACCGACCAGCGCGATCTGCCACTGAACAGCTCGTACACGTACAACACCACGGCCTCGAACGTCCACGCGTACATCATCGACACCGGCGTGCTCGGCACGCACACGCAGTTCACGGGTCGCATGGGCAATGGCTTCACCGCGATCTCCGACGCCAACGGCACGAATGACTGTAATGGTCACGGTACACACGTGGCCGGTACGGTCGGCGGCACGACCTACGGTATCGCCAAGGGCGTGACGGTTCACCCGGTCCGCGTGCTGGGTTGCGACGGCTCGGGCACCAACTCCGGCGTGATCGGCGGCGTCGACTGGGTCCGCACGAACCATGTCAAGCCCGCTGTGGCCAACATGAGCTTGGGTGGCGGCGCCTCGCAAGCACTCGATGACGCCATCACGGCCGTCAGCAACGCCGGTGTGATCGTCGTCGTGGCCGCTGGTAACGACAACGCGAATGCCTGCAACTACTCGCCAGCGCGCGCTGCAGCCGCCATCACCGTTGGTTCGACAACCAACACCGACGCCCGTTCGAGCTTCTCGAACTTCGGCACCTGCCTCGACATCTTCGCGCCAGGCTCGAACATCCTGTCGTCCTGGTACACCGGCACGTCGGCGACCAACACGATCAGCGGTACCTCGATGGCCTCGCCACACGTGGCTGGCGTCGTCGCCCTGTACCTCGCTGACAACCCAACCGCTTCGGTGTCGGCCGCAACGGCTGCCGTGCTGAACGGCTCGACCCCGAACAAGGTGACCAGCCCAGGCACCGGCTCGCCGAACCGCCTGCTGTACTCGCTGTTCTCGGGCAGCACGACGCCAGACACGACGGCGCCGAGCAACCCGGCCAGCGCCGCCGCAACGGCCGCAAGCAGCAGCCAGATCAACCTGAGCTGGACGGCTTCGACCGATACCGGTGGCT
This sequence comes from Ahniella affigens, assembly GCF_003015185.1. Taxonomy (GTDB): domain Bacteria; phylum Pseudomonadota; class Gammaproteobacteria; order Xanthomonadales; family Ahniellaceae; genus Ahniella; species Ahniella affigens. Next base: position 5,839,258 of record NZ_CP027860.1, on the reverse strand, counting down.
CGGGCCTCGCGGGTTACAAGGTGGAACGCTGCTCGGGCGCAGGTTGCACGGCCTTCGCTGAAGTCGGCACCGCGACCTCGAACAGCTTCTCGAGCACCGGCCTCGCCGCCTCGACGAGCTACAGCTTCCGCGTTCGTGCTTATGACGGCGCTGGCAACAACTCCGGCTACTCGAACACCGCCACGGCTACCACTCCGGCCGCGACCGGCACGGTGCTGAGCAACGGTGTTGCCGTGACCGGCCTCGCTGCCGCCGCTGGCAATTCGCTGAACTACACGATGGTCGTGCCAGCAGGCGCCACCAACCTGACGTTCAACACCTCGGGTGGCACGGGTGACTCCGATATGTACGTCAAGTTTGGTTCGGCACCGACCGACACCGTCTATGACTGCCGTCCGTACGCCTCGGGCAACACCGAAGCCTGCACGTTCGCAACCCCGTCGGCTGGTACCTACTACGTGCGTCTGAAAGCCTACTCGGCCTTCAGTGGCCTGAGCCTGGTCGGCAGCTACACGACGGGCGGCGGCGGTGGCGGCACGCAGACCTACACCAACACCAACGACGTCACGATTGGCGACAACACGACGGTCAACAGCCCGATTGTGGTCTCCGGCCGCAGCGGCAATGCCCCAAGCAATGCCTCGGTGACGGTGGCGATCGTGCACACCTACCAGGGCGACCTGAAGGTCGACCTCGTGGCGCCGGATGGCACGCTGTACAACATCCACAACCGCACGGGCGGTGGCACTGACAACGTCAACAAGACGGTCACGCTGAACCTGTCGTCGGAAGCGTTGAATGGCACCTGGAACCTGCGCGTCAATGACAACGCCGCTGGTGACACGGGCTACATCAACTCTTGGTCCGTGACGTTCTGATCGATCTTTCAGGCCTGGCCTGATCTGAAAGCCCCCGGCGCAAGCCGGGGGCTTTTTCTTTGCACCAAACTCTGGACATACTCCGGGCACAGCTCTGGGAGGGGCGCACCATGAAATCACTGAGCACGATCGACTCTGCGTTCCTGTTCATGGAACGCCCGGAAATGCCGATGCATGTGGGCTCAGTGCATTTACTGTCAGTCCCGAAGGGTCAAGGCCGTGGCTTCGCCGAGCGCCTGCGGAAGCATCTGCGGGAACGCCTGGAACTCGCCCCGGCGCTCACGCGCATTGTGCAGTTCTTGCCCCTGAATGTGCTGACGCCGTATTGGCAGCATGCCGATAAGGTGGACATGAAACAGCAAGTCTTGCACGAACGCCTGTCGGCGCCTGCAGACCTCGAAACGTTGCACGCGCGCGTTGCGAGTCTTCATGCCGAACTGCTCGATCGCAGCCTGCCGCTGTGGCAGATGGTCGTCTTCACCGGGCTCGGCAAGTCGCTGCAAACGGTCCCTGGTCATGAGGTCATCGCACTCTATTCAAAGGTGCACCACGCTGCCGTAGACGGCCAGGGCGCCGTGGCGCTCGCGAACGCGATTCTGGATCTAAGTCCCGACGCGAAACGCGACCCCGCACCAAAGACCAAACGCAGCAGCGTGAAGCTGGGATTGGCCGAAGCCCTGACGGGCGCACTCAGTCATCAACTTGCCCAGGCCGTTGATCTGGCGAAGCGCGTTCCGGATGCCTGGCAATTGTTCCGGAACCAAAGCAAGTCGGCGCGCACGGAAGGCAAAACGCCGAAGGCGGACAGCAAGGCGACGAGCGCGATGCCCGGCCTGAGCCTGGCGCCCCGAACGCCGTTCAATGCGAGCATCACGGCAGAGCGCTGTTTCGGGAGTCTGGATTTGCCATTGCCGGCACTGAAACTGTTCAGCAAGCTGCACGGCGCAAGCATCAACGACGCCGTGCTCGCAATCGTGACCGGCGCGATGCGCCGCTATCTGAAGCGTGCCAAAGCCTTGCCGAAGAAAAGTCTGGTCGCCGCGATTCCGGTATCGCTACGCGCGAGTGGCGATGCGAGCGCCAACAACCAGGTTGCGATGACGCTGATGGACTTGCCGACCCACCTTGCGCAGGCGGACAAGCGCTTTGCCGCGATCTTGGCCAATAGTGCCCGGATGAAGTCAGGCGCGACCGGCATGAAAGGCGTGCTACCCACCGATTTCCCAGCCATCGGTTGGCCGTGGCTCGTCAAGTCACTCACCCAGCTCTATTCCAAGCAGAAACTCGCAGACCGACTGCCGCCAATTGCGAATCTGGTGGTGTCGAATGTACCGGGTCCGCAAGTGCCGCTGTATCTCGCTGGGGCGGCCATGTTGAGCTATGTGCCGGTCTCGATTGTCACGCATGGACTCGGTCTGAACGTCACCGTGCAGAGCTACAACGGCCGGGTTCACGTCGGCTTGCTCGCAAGCCCCGAGGCAGTTTCGGACATGGGCGGATTGGTCGCCGATTTCGAGGCCGCGTGGCTGGAGCTGCAGAGCTTAATGCCACGTTCGGCTTGACCAGAGCACACGACGGTTCCCGACGCTTTTTGTCTGACGCCAGATCAAAGATGTCTGCGGCGGAAATCAAACGACCCATCGCAAATCGATATGCCTGTGTCTTCTCAGCGACCGCAGGGGAGGGAGCGCTCCCTCTCCCACGCGAGTGGGAGAGGGCTGGGGAGAGGGCTACTTGCGATGCGGCTGCGGCAACTGGGTGGAACTCTCGTCACACGCTACCGCCATACCTGGCACCGCCGCACTCAGCTTTGCAGACGCGTTTTAGAACCCGTACACCACGTTGATCGTGGTCAGCGTGTCCGTCTTGTCAGCGTCTGGCGGCACGTCATTGTTGTGACGCACTTGGAAACCCGCCTTCAATGCCAGCGCTTCCGACATCTTCACGAGCACGCCGATGTCATCTTGCATGAAGGTGTTGTCCGAACCCGACTCCACCAGGAAGGTATTGTAGATCGACGTGCTGTCGTTGAACTTGTGGTTGAAGTCGGCAAAGCCGCGCATCATGAACTCACTGTCCGAACCTTCGTCAATCACAATCAGCGGCGTCTCGCTGAATACAAACGGCGCTGGATCGAAACGACGGTAACCCGGGCCGATTTCGAAGGTGAGCTTGGTGGCGTCGCTGTTGATGGCATGCACACCGTAGGTCACCGCCACGGTCCATTGGTTTTCGTAAGGCGAGAAGTCGTCGTTCTCGTAACGCGCCACGCCGGCAAGATAATGCCGTTCGTTGAATTTGTAACCCGACTTGCCGCCGAGTTCGAAGCGATCAGCGGTACGCACATCATTGGCTTCGGCACGCAGCGCCGAGACCGCCACTTCGTGCAACCACGATTCGTCTTCGTGCTTCAGCGCCAGCTTGGCGTTCAGCGTATCGGTATCGGCATTGCCACGCGACAACACCAGACCAAACTCACCCGTACCCGACCAGCCTTCCTCGGCCTGGGCCGCAAACGACAGCGCGGCCAGCATGGCCACAGACAGCAACTTCTTCATCATGAACTCCTTGCTCAGTGCAGCTTCCCAAAAAGGATGTGGATGCTAGCCAGCCGCACTTGGCTCGTTCATGAATGATTGGTCGTTCAATTGGCGCAGCGCCTCAATCAGCGCCGCTAGTTCAGCTTCGGTATGGCTTGCTGACAAAGTGATTCGTAGTCTGGCCTCACCCTTGGGCACCGTCGGGTAGCGGATGGCAGGCGCGTAGAATCCGCGCTCGGCCAAGGCCGCGGCGCATTGCAAGGCCTTGCCCGCTTCGCCAATCAAGATTGGCTGAATGGCAGTCTGTGATGCCATGAGTGTATAGCCCAAGCCAGCAACTTCGGTGCGGAACACGTCAATCCGCCGATGCAGGGTTTCCTGCCGCCACGGCTCTGCACGCGCGGTTTGCATCGCCGCCAGACTCGCTGCTGCGACGGCGGGTGGCATCGCAGTCGTAAACAGAAATGGCCGCGCCAATTGCACCAGCGCATCGATCAACGCATCGGTGCCAACCACGAGCGCCCCGAATGAGCCCATGGCCTTGCCCAACGTGAGCATCTGCAGTGGCACGGATTCGACCCCCAATCCAGCCGCCGCAACGGTGCCCCGCCCCTCCCGTCCAAGCACGCCAAAACCATGCGCGTCGTCGAGGAACAACAGCGCCTGCTGCCGTTCAGCCACAGCAGTGATTGCCCGCACATCGACCTGATCGCCGTCCATACTGAACACGGCATCGCTGACCAGCATCGCGGCACGTTCGGGGTCGGCGGCAAGCAAGGCTTCGGCGTGTGCCAGATCCTGATGCCGGTAGCGCTTCAAGTGCGCACCGGCGAGCCTGGCGCCATCCAGCAGACACGCATGATTCAAGCGATCCTGCACACAGAGGTCGTGGGATTGCAGGCACGTATCGAGCACTGCGAGGTTCGCCATGTAGCCCGTCGAGAACAACAGCGCACGCGGATATCCTAACCACTGCGCAGCATAACGCTCTAACGCTGCATGGGGTTCGCGATGGCCACCGAGCAAATGCGCCGCCGTCGCGCCACTGCCCCACGTTTGGATCGCTTGCTGCATCGCCGCCGCGAGCTCAGGCGCCTGAGCGAGCCCGAGATAGTCGTTGCTCGCAAAGTTCAGCAAGCGCTGACCATCTACCCAGATCCAGTTGCCCTGTTGCGCCGTCACCGTGCGAAGCTGGCGGCGCAACGACGCCGCCTCGCGCTCGGCAACGCTTTGCCGCAATCGGTCGGCAACCAGCGGACGCTGATTCATCAGCTCGGCAGCACCCGAAGCAGCGCCCCTTTCAGATATTCCGTTTCGGGAATGGCTGGCACGACCGGGTGATCGGCACTCTGCTGCAAACGCTTCAACACCAGGGCCTGGCGATCGAGATGTCGCGCGCCTTGGTTGATCTGGCTGATCAACTCACTGTATGGCATGTGATACGAGCACGAGCAGGACACCAGCAAACCATCGCGGGCCAATACCTGCATGGCCATTTCGTTGATTCGCCGATACGCGAGACGCGCTTCCGCGAAATCCTTCTTCCGTTTGCTGAATGCTGGCGGGTCGACGATGACCACATCAAAGCGCTCACGTTGTTGCCGGAGGTGTTTCAAGAACTCAAACGCATCGGCCGATTCCGCCCGCACGCGGTCGGCAAAGCCATTGCGATCGGCATTGGCGCGGACTCGTTCAACCGCGGCATCACTGACATCGACCGCCAGCACCTCACTCGCACCAAATCGCGCCGCAGCCAGGCCCCAGGCGCCCACATAAGAGAACAAATCCAGAACACGCTTGCCATCGACGAGACGTGCCAAGCTGCCGCGATTGTCACGTTGATCGTAAAAGAACCCCGTCTTCTGTCCGTGCTCAACGTCGATGGCATAGTCCACGCCATGTTCGCGCGCAATCACCGTGGTTGGCAGCGACCCGATCGCCACCTCGACATACTCCGGCAGATTCTCCAGCTGTCGGACACTGCCCTGGTTCTTCCATACCAGCACCTCTGGCTTCAAGGTCTTCTGGATGGCGGCTTCAATCTCGGGCTTCAGTTGCTCCATACCAAGCGTGCCAATCTGGCCGACCAGCACGGGACCAAAGCGGTCGATCACCAGCCCCGGCAAACCATCGCTTTCACCGAACACCAGCCGATGATACGGCTCGTCATACTGCATCGCGCGCAAAGACGCCGCGACGTTCAGGCGATGTGAGATCAGCGAGCGGTCGATGCCGTGTTCGGCCCCACGCACGAGAAGCCGCGCGCAGATCAACGCATGTGGATTGATGTAACCAAGTCCGATCAGCCGGCCACTGGCATCCACGATCGCGACGCGCTCGCCGGGCTCGAATTCGTTCAGTGGCGAGCGCGCGGTATCGACTTCATTGCTGAACACCCAGACATGGCCCTGCTTCAGCCGCGCATCTTCGCCGCGCTTCAGAAATAGCGCCGGATATTCGATCTCGGTGGTCATTTTGTCTTCACCCGCATTGCTCGTGTGAACTTCATCAGCTGTTTGAAGTAGTACTCCGGAAACCAGCGCTTGATCCGCCAGCGTGTCCGCTCAGGGCCCGTCGGGATGATCATGAACTGCCCCTTCTCGCCGGCTTGGAAGGCGTATTCGGCGACGTCGGCAGCGGTGAAGTTCGATGTCTCCATCAGATGGCCGGCGACCGCCTTGAACCGTTGATCACCGCGGGCATTGTCGAGCAGATTGGTCTTGAAGAAACTCGGGCAGATCACGCCCACACGAATGCCATGGTCGACCAGCTCCGCGCGAAGCATTTCAGACACCGCGACCACCGCCGCTTTCGACGTGCCGTAGCTTGCGATGTTCGGCGCACCCGCGAGCGCAGCGTAAGACGCCGTGCTCAGAATCAGACCCGACTTGCGTGCCTTGAACATCGGCACGAACGTCTTCATGCCCCGCACGACGCCCATCAGATTGATGTTCATGACCCAGTCCCAGTCCTCCAGACTGGAATCGGCAACACTGCCGGCAGTTGCAACCCCGGCATTGTTGATCAGCACATCAAAGCCTTCAGGCCAATGTGTGGCGACGGAATTGGCCAAAGCGGCCATGCTGTCGTCATGGCCCACATCGACCGCCACAGCAAAATGCCCAGCGCCAGAACCGCCCAACTCGGCCACGGCGGCTTCAGCCTTGTCGAGGTTCAAATCGGCCACTGCAATGGCATAGCCTGCCTGCGCGTAGCGCTTGGCCAGAGCCAGCCCCAGGCCAGAAGCCGCGCCCGTAATCAAAGCCCGTTTGCTCATACTCTGCTCTCAGCGTTTATGATCGGAAGCCCCCAGTCTACCGAATCGCTGCGATGACCCCCATGCTGCCGTCCTCCTTGACCGATTTCACCGGCAAAACCGTACTCATTACCGGCGCCAGCCGCGGGATCGGCGAAGCCACCGCCCGCCTGTTTGCGGCCTGCGGCGCGCATGTCCTGGTCAGTTCGCGCAAACTGGAGGCCTGCGAGGAAGTCGTCCAGTCGATCCGGGCCAGCGGCGGCGTGGCGAACGCCATCGAAGCGCATATCGGCGATATCGCCTCGATGGACCGCCTGTTCGAAAAAATCATCGATCGCGGCTACGGGCTGGATGTACTGGTTAACAATGCGGCGACGAATCCTTACTACGGCACCATGGTCGACATGCCAATGAGCGCGTTTGAGAAGACCGTCGAAGTGAATCTGCGCGGCTACTTTTATTGCACGGTCAAAGCGGCACAGATCCTGAAGAGCCGAGGCGGCGGCGCCATCGTCAATATTGCGTCGGTCAACGGGCGCCGCGCCGCGCCTGGCCAGGGTATTTATTCGATGACCAAAGCCGGCATTCTGTCGATGACCGAAGGGTTTGCCAAAGAGCTGGCGGCCGACAAGATCCGCGTCAATGCGGTGTTGCCTGGGCTGACGGACACGAAGTTCGCGTCAGCACTGACACAGAACGAAAAACTGATGGCGCAACTCACCCGCACAATTCCGCTGGGCCGCGCCGCCGAGCCTCATGAGATTGCACCGACGATTCTGTTCCTGGCCTCACCCGCTGCGAGCTATGTCACCGGGGCGAGCTTTGCGGTCGACGGCGGTTACCTGGCCTGACGCGCGGTCGATCCCCGGACGGTGCCCGTGCGATGAACGGCGCAGACCAGGACTCGCCCCGCACCTGAGTCAGGGCTGCAGCAGACCGTACTGCGCGGTGCGAGGGACGTCGTAAATGAGATCGGATACCCGCACGGACTGCGTGATGCCAGCGTCGTCGACCCATTGAATATCCACATCGACCTGCTTAAGTCCGACCGTGTCGTTGGGCGCCGATTGGTTTGCGGCCAACACACGAAAGCAAGGCGCGTCAGCGCTGCACGGGTCGCCCGGACCGCCAGCCACGAGTCGCGTCACCGTCAGGCGCTTTTGAAATCGTTGTGGTGACCCGCCATCGCGAGCGATGTCGGGCACGACCCAGTCCTGAAGTCCGGTGCTTTGCAGATTCTCAAAGCCATTCTCGTCGCGACTGGCTCGTTCGCGGGCCAGATCGAGCACGTCGTTCGCGGCGGCCACCGCCTGCGAGCGTGCCTTGGCGGCCACGCTGTTGCGCGTGATCGTGGATTGCAGTGCCGCTAGTGCAAGCATGCCGGTCGACAACACGACCACGGCAATCAGCACTTCGATCAGGGAGAATCCTCGGGGGCGCTGGCGGTTTCGCATGATCAGAAACTGTATTGGTCGGTCCAACTGCCGGGAATCTCGACTACCGGCGGGTACTGCGTGTGCGTCGGTGGCGTCCGAAAGGACGCCAGCTGGATGACATCGTTGGTACCGAACACCCGCCCACCGCCTTCCAGAACCAGAGCGCCAACCACCTTGGACTGACCAGTTCCGGTGTCAAGGCCGGCACGCCCGCCTCGGGCCACATCCAATTGGATTGCCGGATCGCGCGTCAGTACCAGGCCAAAGATTTTGGTACCCGTCCGAGGCTTGAACGGCCCATCAATGACCAGCACGAGGTTGTTGCCCGGCTGCCCGATTTGGCCGGCGGGCAGCTGACAATCGGCCATATTGCCGTCCTTGCCTTGCTTGATCCAGACCAGGCCATGGGTTTGGGGGCCGAGCGATGCGCACGACTGTACACTGGCGCCTTGCACATCCATGTATGCCTGTACACGGTCGTTGACCAGATCCTGATCCAGATCGACGCCCTGCTCGCAACGGCCATCGCCGTCGCGATCATCGCGAACCGGCTCTGTCTGCAACGCATACGCAAATAGATCGCACGGGAACGGTGGCAAGGGCCCGCGGCTTCGACTCTCGGCATCATTGTCGAGAATATCGGCGCCCTCTTCATGACCGAAGCCTTGGTCAGCGCCCGATAGATTTTCGGCGCCGCCCGGGCAGGCGCAGAAGCCACCGCTGCCACAGTCCGCCGGGCCGTTGCCACCGGCCACCAGGCCACCGGAACCGTTTGCGGGGTCGGCCGGGTCTGCGGCGACTGGGCGATATTGGTCAGATCGGCAACTCTGCCACGTGCCTTCGGTGCCGTCGAAATCGGTGGGTGAGAACAAGGACACAGGCTGGCCGTTATTGCCTGCCATCGCTGGCGCACTCACCAAGGTACTGCTGCCCAGACCGGTGATGCCACCTGTTGCCACCAGCGCCGGCAGATTTGGATTGATCTTGAGCTCCGGCTTGACTGACACCGCCGTGACGATTGTCGCCGTGCTCGACTCACCCGGCAGCGCCGCGCGCGAGACCAGGGTGTATGCAACCTGATTCACGGCCTCAGCGGGATTCAGGGTGCACCCTGGGGCGACCGTCTCGGCGATCGTTGGTTTCGGCAATCGGCACAACAGCGCGCCCACGGCATACTCGGTCGGGAAGCTGTTGGCGGCAATCGGCGAACCCGTTGCCGGCACAAAGAAGGACGCGCCCTGGGCCAATTTGGCGAGCGGCACCGAGCGCTGCTCAAACACCGTGGTGCGCCCGTCGCCATTCAGATCGTGCCCACCAATGAAGCGATACATCCGTGCCCGCCGCGCCGTGTTGCGCTCGGCGCCACACGGAAAGCTCGTATCGTCAGCAGCGCAAGCCTGCCAGAACTGCGGATCGACTTCGGCGCCGGCATCCGGACGCAGGCGGGCATCAAGCAGGGACAGGCTGGCGCGCGCATGGCTGATGCCGCCTTCGGCCATCTGCCGGGTCAGTCGCGCGCGAAAGTCATTGCCAGAACTGAGCTGCTCGCTCAAGCCAACCCGGACTGCCGCCAACGAAAATAATGACAACACCAACAGCAGCACAATTGCGACCAGCAGCACCGCGCCCTGCTGCCGCGTGGCCGATTGGCAGCGAACCGGGCATGAACCATCAATGCGCGTGGCCATCACTCAATTCCTCGCCAGACGTTCGGGCGGCAGCACGGGGGCCGGCGGCATGATCGGCGCACGCAGCCGAATGGACTCGACGAACTGGCGGCGTGTATCCGGGTCGCCCACGAGGCGACCGCGAATGCTGACGCGGATCGTGTCGTAGTCGGGGTCGGTCTGACTGTCGGCCGCATCAAAATTGAACGCCAGAACATCGATATCGACCTGGGCCGAACTCAGATTGGCGCCGGTGCCACAAGCCGGAAAACTGTTCGCCTGACGGTTCATTCGGACGACTCCGCGATCGCCGATCTGCACGAGCGAGATCGTGTGAAACGCATCGCCGTTGGCAGCGCCGTAAGCAAATTGGATACAGCTGCCATCGATCGTGGTGGCGTCCCCGTCGTCTATTTGCCCCTGGCCGGAAACGCGTATCGTCTCGAACGGGTTGGTTGCAAAGATATTGTCGAGTCGCGTCACGCGCCCATCACCATCGTCGTCATCGCCGTTCTCGCCCAGATTCAGCAGCGCGTCGGGGTGGTAACGGGCACGCCGGAGCTCGGCGCTGACGACGTCCGAAATCGCCCGAATCTCTTGGGTTAGACGCGTGGCCCGGATGTTGCGGCCGTTCGCATCCAACGTGGCCACCAGCAACGCCGTTGCCGAGCCAATGACCAGGAGCCCCAAGGTCAGTGCGACCATGAGCTCGGTCAGTGTGAAGCCAGTTGGACGGCGGCTCATGGACATTGGCCGATTCCAGAAAGGGGCGCACTCTCGGCCGGCACACACAAAGCCGCGAGGCCCATCGGCCCCACTTCAACGCGCAGACTGAACCGCGGCTCCGGGCCAGTCAAGGTGACCCGGGTTGGCGTCATGCTGGTCAGCGTGCCCAGCTTGCCGTCAAACACAATCGCTTGCTGATTGCTGGCAAGCGTCACCGAGTCAAAATCGTCGCTGACGACCCGCATCGGGTTGCCACCTATGTTGCACGCATTGCCGTTCGCACAATCGCAGGGCTCGGCTGGTGGGATCATGGCGCCTTGACTGGGGTTTTCGGCGGCACGTGCGCCGGCACACCAGGATTCGCCCGAGCCAACGATGCTGACTGCGACCTGGCGGTCGCGCTTGATGGCCTCGGTGCGCGCCTCGGTCAGCAAGTCAGCGAGCGCCTCACCAGCACCGCGCATCCGCGCCTTGTGGAAGTAGTCGGAAAAGCCAGGCGCCGCCATGACCGCCAGAATCGCAAGCACCGCCAACGCCACCATCAATTCGGTGAGCGTAACGCCGCGCTGGTTCAAACGATCGATCATTGCAACCACTGACTCCCGTAACGAAACAATTCTGAACAGCTTAGACAACTGCCGCGAGCAGCTCGCCATCGGGCAAGCTAAGGCGCCCGGGACGCCCGATCAAGACAGCACCGACAAACGCCCGGACAAGGCCGACAAGCGGAGCCGGCCCAGCCAACCGGGCTGGCCCAACCTCGTCGCGACACCAGCCAAGCTCGCCGAATCCGGCACCAGCCCAGCTTGCCCATTCCGGCGCCATCAGGCTGTGCCCGAGCGCACATCCCTCCGGACGCCGGTTGGTCGGATTGGCCTTCGGCCTGGTGAAGGCCGCTATCATCGACCGGGTTCCGGTGGCACGCCTACCAGCGACACGCCTGCCAGACTCACCCATCCGACTTGCCAACCGACCTCTCCCGATGACCCACCGACCGCTCGTGCCAGCCCGCGGGTTCAGTCTGATCGAAGTCCTGATCGCGATGCTGATCATCATGATTCTGGCGGCGCTTGCCTATCCCTCGTACGCCAGATTTGTGCGCGAATCTCGACGCGTGGAAGTGCAGTCGCTGCTGCTTGACCTGCAGATGCGCGAAGAGCGCTGGCGGGCCGAGCACCCTGAATTTGCCGATGCCGCGACCCTTGGTGTAGCGGGTTTGATCAGCAACCACCCGTCGGCCCGTTGGTATGCGGTGCAAATCCAGCTCGATGAGATCGGTGGCTACCGTTTGATTGCCGATGCGGCGCCGGAACAGGCTGATGACCAACAGGAAGGCGTCTCCTGTACGCCGCTCACCTTGGGTCGGAATGAGCAGCTGCCGAAGCCCTGCTGGTAGAACCGAGCGATCACCCAATCTCGCTGAACGGCCCCCGCGTGACAAATGCTTGCAGGCGCGTGAGCCAAATCGGACACTAGCCACTGTTGCCGGACTGGCTACGATTCGCATCCACCCGGATGTGATCGGCAATGGATGCGCGCGGGGCTTGCTTTGGAACGGTTTGAAGAAGTCCATTCTGGACGTTCAGACTCACACAGAGTCCGGCACCGGTCCGGACTCTGAAGTGGTTCAGAGTCTCCTTGGCAAACGGAACTGAAGGTGACCCATGTCCAACGATAAGATCATCGCGGTGGTAGGCGTTTCTGACGAGCTGACCGCACATATGCGGCTGCTGCTGCGCCGGGCCATGCCGATTCTTGGCCAAAACTGGAAGTGGGGCGCTGAAGACATCGCCGATCTGATTGTGGTCGATCCGCGCGAGCTTGCCGGCCAGGCCGCGCGTGCGCGTGCGCAGGCCTCCGGGGTGCGCTGCGCCGTCGTGGTGCACGAAGGTGAAAACGAGGATGCCGCATTTATTCTGCATGTTCCGTTCAAGCTTGAGAGCTTTGTCGAGGTCATGCGGGGCGCGGCGCGGCCGTCGATTCGACCGACGACCAACATCGAGCATGCGGACGAAGATTTCTACTACCGCTCCACGCAGGAGTCGTCGTCTGAGGAATCCTCCGGCAATGAGTTCTGGTCGCGTGCCCGCGCCCGCGCCGAAGCCACCGCCGCCGAGGTGGCGTCTGACCAGAAGCAGAATCGGCAGAAGCTCGACCTGAACATCGCCGCCGGGCTCGACGAAGTGCTGAAAGACAATCCCGACGCCCAGAAGATTGCCCCAAAGCCCGCCGTCACTCTGAACGAAGGCGTGACCATCCAGGCTGTGCTGAATACTGGCCGCCGAGCGGAAGCGCGGCAAGGCGACAGTGTGCGGGGCATGAGCGGCGAGCGCTTTAGTGACGAGGACATGCTGCGTTTCGTCAAGGACGACGATGACCGCGGGGCCCTGGGGCTGCGCGAGATCCTGACTGGGACCGACGTCGCGGCGCCATCGCAGCTGACCCAGCCCGGCCTGCCAGCGTTGACCCTGGATCCGAAGAATCAAGTGGTGTTCCTGAAGGGCGACCTCGCTGACGCCGCGAGTTATTGCCAGCAGCCAATCAGCCTCAAGGCGCTGCGTGTGCTGACGACCCGGGAACTCACGGATATCCGCCAGCAGGAAACGAGCTTTCCGTACGATGACCTGCGCTGGCTGGATCAGGTATTGCGCGGCACCGGTCATCTTGCCCGCAAGTTTGATCCCGCCGGCACGTTCCGCATCAAACGCCCGGTCAATGTTTCCCGCAACTTCCGCCACCACGGCCGCATCGCCGACATCATGCTCGGCCCCGGCCGCCGCCTGAATGAAATCGCGCAGGAAGCCGGATCGAGCATGGACGACGTGTTCAACATGGTAAATGCGTACGACCTGATTGGCGAACTAGAGTGGCAAGCCAAACAACGCGCACCCGTGCAACCCGAGCCGGACAAGAGCCTGCTCGGCAAGATCAAGTGGCCGTTCGGCAAAAAATCGTAGGGGCAGACGAGGACGCCTGCCCGACGCTGGTTCCATTTGACCATCCTTCTCTAGCTGAATCCCCTGTCGAACGTTTGGGTGATGAACATCATTGCGGCACCATTGATCAACTTTCCGTGCGGAATCTTTCAGGGTTGACGACTTCGTCCGAGGAAGGGGCATGCCACCTGTTCTGCTGATATCAACGCGCATCAGGTAGATTCGTGTTTCCTAGTTCAATTGAACCCATCGGCGGCGAACCCAAAGTATGAAAGCTTTGCCCGATAAGTACGGGAATGCCTTAGGTGGTGTCCGGCTACCAAACGTTCCTTCCTAATACCTAGGCATATATACTGGCAAGGCATTGGCAGCGTGTATTTGCACGCAGACGACTACTCGCCCACGAATGCCGCCAGGAGTCCCGATGGACGTCGCACACGTTAGGCTCCAATACGCTCGTCTAAGCCGCCACCACACATTGGCACTAAAGCACAAGGATCCAGTGAGTTTTCTGGATCTTTCCCACTCGCTTCGAGTCTGGGTCGACATGAAAAAATTTGTTGATGAGCTTGCAAATGAGAGCGGCACTAGCCTCGGCTTCGCGAACTATTCGACGCCGAAGAAGGTAAAGCAAGTTCTTAAGGGCAGTAGGCGCGTTCAGTTACCGCTGGCCAGCGGGGTTGACAGTCCGGGCGTGCAGCTGAAGGGATTGACATTTGTAAATAGAGCGTTGTCGGCTGAAGAGCTCGATACTATATACAAAGCGGGTCCACCAGTTGGCCAAGATTCGCAACTGAGTTTTACTGAGTGGCTCGCTTGCGGTATCTATGAGGTTCCATCTGGTATCGACGAACACCCCCAACTATGGATCTCGCGCGAGATCTTGATCAAGAGAGTTGCAAACGCTCTGGGTGCAAGCCATCCGGCCGGTACAAGCGATGCTGACTCAGCAGAGAACAGATTTGATCGACATATACTTCAACTCCACAATGTGAAGGTCGCTGATGGTTACCCAGCGACGTACTATCAGCTGATTGAGATTGGAAAGGACGTGCTTGAGAGAACCAAAATCCTTCTTTTCCCATCAAGTTAGTTCTTGGGGCTTTTGATAACGAACGTGGCCCGGGCTTCGCGTAATTTCGAGATGAGGTTTTGGGGGCAATATGCAGCAAACGACCCAAAGGCCTTGCTTCATCGGAGATTTGTCGCAGCATGGACAATGAGGGAGGATGTTCTGACGGCACAAGGATGACGCCATAGGACATCAACCCGTCATCACGCCCCAGTTGCCGCCTGCCGAAACGCTCTGGCGCCCACTTCCAGTCCTTCCGGATGATCGTCCACTGCCGTCGCAATGATCAGGAAGTAGTCGTCGCTGCCCACAATGCTCTGATAGATCGGCAGGCGCTCCGGGCGTTTGCCGCCAGCGAGCACCGGCAATGCGGCAGCGTGGCCGCTCATGGGTCGAATGCACGCGTCGATGACGGCGGCCTCGGCAGTGTTAGCGGTGCGTACGGCGGTGCCGCCACCAAATTCGCCAGGCATCATGATCAGGTCGGCGCCACTGAGTCGGCAGAGTTGGGTCCATACCGCTTCGCTGATGCCGACATGCAACGGGCGCACCAAACCATCCACGCCGGCATTATGCGCGAGCACGATGAATCCCAGTTCGCGCGCGCGGCGAATGGCACCGAACCCGTTCAATCCTGGCGCGACCAGCACGCCGTCGATGCCATGTCGAAGCGCACACGCGGCGATCGGTTCGAACTGATCCTCGGCAATCAGATTCGCAAACAGCACTTTGTTCTCGCCCGTCTCGGCGACGAGGCGCGCGCGAGTTTCGGCCATGCCGCGATAGCGCTCTTCGACGCGTGATGGAGCAATGTCTTCGGAGAGCTCATCGTCCTTGATGGCATCAAAGCCACCGCGCAAGACCGGCTCGATCACCTGCAGCAACTGCGCGTTATTGAGTCCCACGGCCGGACGGGTGGATCGACAAAAGAACGGACGGTCTTTGGCGCCGACTTTGGCGCGAAAACCGGAGGCGCCCAGGCGAGGACCGGGAAACTGCACTTCAAAGCTCGTCGGCAAGTCCAGCGACAACAGCTTGGCCGCATCAAGAAAACCAAGACGCGCAATCTCGCCGTAGCAATGATTCAGCAGGCAGCTCGCCGTCGGCTTCAAATTGGCAATCGGATACGCGATCTCGACTTCATAGGCGTGCGCCTGTTCCGCCTGGGCCACATCGGCGTAGACCGACGTCGTCAGCCGATACCGCGGCAGCGCCCGGACATCGCTCGGACCATGATTATCGATCGACACCACCCGCGCCGTGTGCGCGCGCAAGTCCAGATCACCAATGGGCAGTGTCGTCGTGCACGCACTTTGCTCGCGCGCCATGGCCAACGCCACGACCTCGACCGCCTGTGCCGTGACAATGCGGTAGCGCGCGAAAACATAGTCCGCGCGATTCAATTCATCGGACCAGCGGAACCACTCCGCGTGCTCGGTTGACAGGGATTCTGAACTCATACGTCGCTTCTTGAGATTGATGTTGGTGCGTCAATCAGACATTGTGCCAGAGCCCAGTCTACCGGTTCTGTGATTTTGATATTGCCAGGCTCGCCGCGCACTGCCTGCAGGCGGACGCCAAGTTCGACTGCCAATTGCCAAACGGTCTGACGCTGCAAGCCTTGCGCTTTCGCGCGCGCCAACACATCGATCAAGATGGTGCGCCGGAACGCCTGCGGCATTTGCGGCAGGTGGTACTGATCGGCCGCATAGGCCTGTACGACACCACCCTCCGCATCCACACGGGCTGCGGGCACCAGCGCCGGGACATAGGCGCCCGCCGCGCCATGGCGCGCGGCAGCGTTGAGCACACGCTGGCATAAGTCCGCCGACACGAGTGGCCGAGCGATATCCAGCAACAGAACGTACTCGCTGTGCGCCTCGGCCAAAAGCTGCGCAAAGGACTGCTGACGGGACTCGCCGCCATGAATCAGCCGCACATGACCGGGCAACTCGGCACGCGCCTCGGCGTCCGAACCCGGTGGAATCGCCGCGACGATGGTGTCGGCCACGGCGGTCGCCGTATGCGCGACGCGCGCCAGCAGGCTTTGCGCGCCAAGGCGGAGAAACGCCTTTGGCCCGAGGCCGAGCCGACTGCCCACCCCGGCGGCAGCGATCAAAGCCGTGGTCGCCGCCTTCATGCCAGCGCCAGGATATGCTGGGCGACACGCTCGGCCGCACGGCCGTCAAACAGATCGCCGAAAATCTGCTGCGCACGCTGCTGCCTGGCCTCCGCAAACCGGCTCGGCGTTTCCAGGGCGCTCGCCACCGCGGCCGTCAGGGCGTCGCCGGTCTCGATGCGCTGACCGATATCGCGCCAAGCCCATTCTTCAGCGTCGGGCTTGAAACGCTGCCGATCTTCGAACCGGAGTGGGTTGTCGACCAGAATGATCGGGCGATCGAGCGCGAGGAAATAGAACATCACGCTCGATGCATCCGTGAGCAGAATATCCGCGTCCGGCATCAGCTCGTAAACATCCTGATTGCCGTCCTGGATCAGCTGGATTCCCGAATCGGCCTCGGCCCAGGACTGCCATCGCGCCAGCCACATGGGCTGTTCCTTCGCCGTGTGCGGATGCGGCTTGATGACGATATTGAGTTCCGGATACGCGCGCCGCAGGTCACTCGCCCAGGATTTTCCCAGTGGGCGCACCGACGCCATGTTTGGATTGAAGGTCGGGGCATACAGCAGGGTTTTAGTGGACCGTGGTGCCGCCCTTTGCAAACGGCGATACAGCGCATCCATTGGTACGAAGCCGGTCACCCATTCATCGATGCCGGCACGCAGGCCCTGATCGCGGTAATACTGCTTGAGCCACGCACTCGACAGGCAGGCGTAATCGCAGCCGGCCATCGAGTAGCCCAGATAGCGTTTGTTCGCAAAGCCATGGCGAGTCCAGACGATGCGGGCATTCGGCGCGGCCCGCTTCGCCTGGTGACTCGGATTCTCGGCCAGCACCACCACATCGGGCGCGAACTCGCGCATCGCATCCAGCGAGCTGAAGCGGCGCGACTCAACCTGATTGCCGAGTGCCGTTTCCACCGGCGCCAGCATGGCGTGGTGGAAGGGATTGGCGTAAAAGTAGGCGACCCGCATCGATCAGGGCCGCGCCTTGGCGGATGCTTCGCGGGCTGCGCGGAACTCGCTGTTTTCGCGCCACGTTGGCCATTCGCGACCATAGGCCAAGCGCTGACCGAGTGCGTAATAAGCGTTCACGTCTTCCATCGCACCGGCGTAATCCCACTCCGGATCAAATTCGTCCGGCGGCTGGTGGTAGGCCACCTCGTCGTACTTCTTGTTGATCTCATCGACATAGGCCGTACCGTAGGCCACGTGTTCGGAACCGGCACCGGCATGCAACGCAGGCACGCCAGCGCGCGCAAAGTTGAAGTGGTCAGATCGGAAATAGTAGCCGCGTTCTGGATTCGATTCCGGTGCCGGCACGCGATTCTGCGCCTTCAGCACCTCGCCCATCAGATCCTGCAAACTGTTCTGATCCCAGCCGGCCACGCTGAAATCCTTGGTGCGACCGATGAACGGAATCGCATCCATGTTGATGACGCCGGCCATGGTTTCCAGTGGCACGGCGGGATGCTTGACGAAGTAGCGCGAACCAAGCAAACCTGATTCTTCGAGCGTGGTGAACAACAACACGACCGAGCGCTTCGGCTTTTCTTCGGCAGCCGCAAAGGCCGCGGCAATTTCCAACGCGGCGGCAACGCCCGTCGCATTGTCGATCGCGCCATTGAAGATCTGATCGCCCTTCAGCGATTCATCCTTGCCGAGATGATCCCAGTGCATGCTGTAGACCACAGACTCGTTCGGGAACTCCGTGCCCGGGAGGACTGCAACCACATTGTTCGATGCATCGTTGGTGATGGTGCTCTTGATCTCGCCACTCAGCTTGGCGTTCATCGGCACGGCGGTGAAGCCCGCTTGATCGGCACGGTTCCGTTCGGCATCGAAATCGAGACCCGCTGCGGTGAACAGCGCCTTCGCGGTGTCAAGGCTGATCCAACCTTGCGCGGTCAGACGGGGTTCGGGATCTTCCGACTTCGGCAGATCATGCTGCGCACCACCCCAGGAACTGACGACCACATCCCAACCGTATGCAGCCGGTTCGGTGTCATGAATGATCAGCGCCGCCTTCGCGCCCTGACGCGCAGCCTCTTCGAACTTGTACGTCCAACGACCGTAGTAGGTCATCGCGCGACCTTTGAACAGCGACTCGTCCTTTCGGAGAAAGCCCGGGTCATTGACCATGACCACCACCGTCTTGCCTTTGACATCGACGTTGGCGTAGTCGTTCCAGTTGGCTTCTGGCGCATTGACGCCATAGCCGACGAACACCAGGTCAGAACCGTCAATCTTGATCTCGGCTTCGCCACTGCGCGTACCAATGACCATTTCCTTGCCCATGTTCAGGGTCTGGGTCTGATCACCGACTTGGATCGTCAGGCTGGTCGCCGGATCGGTGGTGGTCGACACCATTGGCACACGCTGGAAGTAGCTCGCGTGCTCGCACGGAAAGCTCGCACAGGCGCCATCCACGCCGACTGCCGGCAGATAACCGATGCGACGGAGTTCGTTTTCCAGATAGTTCATCGTCAGGCGTTCGCCCAGGCTGCCCGGATCCCGGCCTTCGTATTCATCAGACGACAGCGTCTTGATATGCAACGCGTAGTCCTCGGCCGTGATCGCGCTCTGCAGCTGATGATTGTCGGTGAGCGCGACCTTGAGAGGGGTGTAGGTGGGTGCTGCCGGCGCAGGCGGCGCTGCGGGCGGCGGTGGTGCCTCGCTGCAGGCGACCAGCAATACCGGTAGCAACAGGGTCAATCGACGCATGGTGTCGCACTCCTTTCAGATGGAACTGCCGAGTTTGCCTCATTCGCGAGGTCCCGAACATGCTGACTTCTGGACCAGGGCGCGGCGCCCGACGGGATGATGGCGGTTACTTGCCGGGGGTTTCGCCCCAGAGTTGCTTGTGCAATTGCCATTGGAACCGGACCGGCAGGCGGTCGGCAATGATCCAATCAGCGAGTTCGGTGGCCGTGATCTGGCCGTGACTTGGCGAGAACAGCACTTCGGCGCGTTGCGCAAGGTTGTGCGTCTTGAGCATCTGCACCGACCAGTCGTAATCGGCGCGGTCGCCAATGACGAATTTCACCTGGTCGTGCGCGGTCAGCAGCGGCAGATTCGCCAGGCGGTTGCGCGCCATTTCGCCCGAACTGGGGGTTTTCAGATCCAAGACCCTAGACACCCGTGAATCCACGGCGCTGATATCGATCGCACCCGACGTTTCGAGTGACACCAGGAACCCGGCGTCGCAGAGCTTTTTCAGCAGGATCAGGCAGCGTTTTTGCGACAGCGGTTCGCCGCCGGTCACACAGACGTGGCGGGCGCCGTTCTGGGTGGCTTCGTCGACCAGATCGTCGATCTGCCGCCACGTACCACCGAAGAACGAGTAGGTGGTATCGCAGTACGTGCAGCGCAGCGGGCAACCAGTCAGGCGGATGAAGGTGGTTGGCCAGCCGACGTCCCGGGCTTCGCCCTGCAACGACAGGAACACCTCGGTGATTTTGAGGCGCTCAAGCTCAGGTTGATCGTCGACGACGAGTCGACTCGCTTCGAGCGCCTCTGTCATACGGCTTAAGGCCGACGGCCTTCCAGGCGGAGCGCGTTCAAACGGCTTTGCGCCAAACGGGCGACCACGGTATTCGGGTAGCGGGCCATGACATCGTTCAATTGGCGTTCGGCCTCGGGCCATTCGCGCAGTTCGTAGTGGCAATAGCCGACTTTGAGGGCCGCATCCGGCGCTTTGGCGCTGTCCGGGAATTGGTTCAACAATGCCCGAAAGGTGTCGAGCGCAATACGGTAGTTCTGAGTCACGTAGTAGGACTCGCCGAGCCAGTAAGTCGCGTTGTCGGCCAGATCGCCGTTCGGAAACTGCTCCAGAAAGCTGGAAAACCGACGTGCCGATTCAGCGTAACGACCTTCGCGTAATGCGGCGAACGCGGCGTCGTAGGCCTGCTGCTCGCCAGCCTGGGGAATCATGGTGGTGCCGACAGCGCTGTTGCTCGGCGGCGGCGCCACGGGCGCAGTCGGCGTTGGCGTGGCCAGCGGATCGACTGCTGGGGCCGTCTGACTGGGTGCGACCGGCAGGGTATCCGTGACGGGCGGTGGGCTGGACGGGCGCGAGATCGGCTCCATTGCCAATTGGTTCGGATCGGCGGGCGGCTGCGGTGGTGGCACCGACAAGTCCTGCGTTTGGCCGTCGGCTAGAGCGGGTACTACCGGCGGCGGGCTCACGGCGGCCGGATTGCCTTCCAGACGGGCCAGGCGCGAATCGAGATCGGCGTACAAGTCGCGGTTGCGGTTCTTCAGCTCTTCAAGCTGAAACGCCTGCTGCTCGACCATTCCACGCAGGGTCTGTACCTCAGCCTGAAGTTCGTTCAGTCGGTTCAGGAGATCAATCGACGCCTGGTTGTTGTCCTTGGCGGCATCTGCTTCCAGCTTGGCCACCCGCTCGGAAAGACTGAGCCGCCCCTGAGCCGACGCCTCTGGCATTGCAATGCTGAGACTGAACACCACCAGCGTGGCCAAAAGCCATGAATACTTCATCGAGCGCTCCTTCGAAGATCAGACCGTGATTGTGCCGCAAAACAGCTGAACAAGCCGTTCAAGAGCTGGATTTTCTGTGCTTTTGATCGTCACCGACGCGGCAACGTTCCCAGTTGCGGGAACGGGTTTGCCAGAGATTCAGCATTGGCGATTCGTTCAGCGCGGTTCCTTGATCCCGTAAGGGCAGACACGGGGTCTGCCCCTACGGAGGTTGGCGTCTTCCCGTCTTCGGCCTGATCTGCAGACCGACGTGGCTGCCAAATGAGTTGGTGATGCCCCAAAAAAAACCCCCGCCGGAGCGGGGGTTTGCGAATCTCAACCGAGTAAAAAATTACTTGGTGTAGACGATTTCGACGCGGCGGTTCTTGCCCCAGCAGTCTTCCGTCGAGTCGGCGCAGGTCGGGCGCTCTTCACCGAAGGAGACGACCGTGATCTGGGCAGCCGAACCACCCTTAGCCTGCAGCGCCTGCGACACGGCATTGCCGCGACGCTCACCGAGACCCAGGTTGTATTCCTGCGTGCCGCGCTCATCAGCGTGACCTTCCAGGCTCATGGCCGAATCCGGCACGTCCTGCAGGAACTTGGCGTGGCAGGTCAGAATGGCTTCAGCTTCGGCCTTGATGTCGGCGCGATCGAAGTCGAAGTACACCACGCGCTGACGCAGGCACGGATCGCTGTTCAGGTCCTCGCGAGAGAACTTGCCATCGTCAACAGTGTTGACCGGCGGCTGTTCCTTGACCGGTTGGTCGTTGTTTGCAACCGGGGTCTCTTTGACTTCTTTCTTACAAGCGGCCAACGAAGCCGCCAAAGCAACTGCCAGCAGGATACGGGTCGGGTTATTCATCTTGGTTTCCTCAGAGGTTTATAGGTGTGTTGCCAAAGCTTTGGTGCTGCCGGCCGTAAAAACGGCCGAACGATCAGCGCTGACGGAAGGGCGACCACGCTGGAGAGCGTACGTCACCATCAGCCAGCACCAATCGCTGCCGCACGCGCCCGTCGGCGGATACGGCGTAGAGTACGTCCCGCTTATCCTCGCGGGCTGCGTACAAAATCATGCTCCCATTCGGAGCGAAGCTCGGCGATTCATCCAAGTTGCCTGGAGAGAGCTCTCGCACCTCGCCAGCGCCGCCGCGACTTCGGTCTAAAACTACAATACGATACACGTTCTTGTTGCCCTGCGCCATAGCGATCAGCTTGCCGTCGTTGGCCAGAGAGGCGCGCGCATTGTATTCGCCCTGGAAGGTAATTCGGGTCGGTTCGCCCCCGGCAGCCGGGATTTGGTACAGCTGCGGTTTACCCGCGCGGTCGGACGTAAAGATGATGAATTGGCCGTCCTGGGTCCAGACTGGTTCCGTATCAATGGCATAGTGTCGGGTGAGCTGCGTGCTCCGGCGGGTTGCCAAGTCCATGACGTAGATCTCGGGATTCCCCGATTGCGACAGCGTCAGCGCCAACTTCGAGCCATCCGGCGAGAATGCCGGCGCGCCGTTGATTCCGCGGTAGGAGGCAATCATTTCGCGCTTGCCGGTGGTCAACTCGTGAATGTATATGGCGGAATTACCGCGCTCGAAGCTCACATACGCCAGTTTCCGACCATCCGGCGACCAGGCCGGCGACAGGAACGGGGTGTGCCAACTGATCACCGGAACCGGGTTGTAGCCGTCCGAATCGGCCACCATGACCGAATATGAAATTTTTGGTGACAAGCCCTTTTGGGTCACATAAGCGATGCGGGTGGAGAACGCGCCGCGGACGCCGGTGATCTTCTCGTAAACGATATCGGCAATTTGGTGCGCGGTTGCACGCAGGCTGCTCGCACGGGCACCCACCGCCTGGGCGAGCAGACGCTGCTTCTTGGCAACGTCAAACAACTCGAACTCGACGCGCAATGCGCCTGACTCCGCATCCAACACACGACCGACCACCAGGTAGTCCTGCTTCAGTGTGTTCCATTCCTGAAAGTCGACTTCGGTGTCGCGGGTCGGGAATTCCGTGATTTTTGAGCGCTCCAGCACATAGAACTGGCCACTGCGATTCAAGTCGGCCGTGATGACACCTGAAATGTCGGTATCAAGTGGCATTCCTGCCCCTTGATATTGGATCGGAACTACGGCGATGGGACGGGCCGCAACGTTCGGATTCGTGATTTCGAGGTTCAGCTGAGCCTGACTCGCCAGACTGATTGCAAGACCCAGTAAGAGGATCAGCAGACGGGACATCAACGAGGCGTGCATAGGTTCTCCGGATCACAGAAGGTGAAGTTGATCGATCGGCTGAACACCGATTCGAATCCTTGATAGGGGAGTGGGTCGGAGCGCAGTACGGCGGCTTCCAACGAACGTCGGACGGGCTCACTGAGATAGCAGGGCGGCACGACGTTGGCCGAGATGATGCGCCCATAAGGAACCTGGACGATATTGACCACACATTTGATCTGCTCGTCGGACTCCGGACGAATCCAGTTGCTGCGGACCTTGTTGACGATCGCGGCGGCATATTGCGCTGCCAACGAATTGTCCGTCCCGCCGAGACCCGATTTCTGTTGCTCTTCAGCAGCGAGTTGCGCCATTCGCGCGAGATCATCCTCACGCTGCTTTTGCGCCATTTTCTGGCGGTTGGCTTCTTCCAATTGGGCGAGGCGCTGCGCTTCCAGCTTGCGCTTTTTCTCAGCCTCTTCGCGCAGCTTGCGAATGTCGTCGAGCTGTTTCTGGCGCTCGCGCTCCATCTTTGCCAGCTCATCCTCGGGCTGGGTCAGATCGACCTGCTCTTTTTGGATGCGCTCTTCCTGTTCTTTCTCGGCTTGCTCCAATGCATCGGCAGCAAGCTTGACCTTTTCTTGGTTGATCGTGTCTTCCGAGCGTTTGACGCGCGCCGGGTCTGGCTGCTCGGGATCCGGTTGGGGCGTTTGCTTGGGCGTTTCGACGGCTTTCGGCGTCGGCGGCTTCGGCACTGGCTGGCGTGGGCGCGAAACGGTGTTTTGACTGGGTTTCGTCGTCAGATCGACCAGACTCGCCTCAATGACCACGCCCTCGGCGCGGACGGCCTCAGAGCGCCCGCTCATCAAAAGCCCCATGAACACGAGCAGCAGCGCGACCCCGTGCACCAGCACGGCGAGTCCGAACGCTTTCCAGGTTTGCTCGTTCTGGTCCATGAATGCCCTACTTCGCCTTCTGTTCCAAGGGGCGGCTCATCAAGCCGACTTTCGGCACGCCTGCCTGCTGCAACAACACCATCACTTCGAACACTTTGCCGTACTCGATGCTCTGGTCACCACCGATGAGCACTGGCACTTTGGGATTCTGGGCAACGTAAGCTGAAATCTTTCTGACCAGAGTCTCCTCGTCGATGGCTTCGCGTTCAGCTTTGCCGAGCGTCAGATAGAGATTGCCTTTGGCATCGATGCTGACTTGCACGGGCTCGGAATCCACGCTCAGCGTCTTCGCATTCGACTCCGGCAACTCGATATCCACACCAAGATTCATCAGCGGCGCGGTGACCATGAAAATGATCAGCAGCACCAGCATCACGTCGATATACGGCACGACGTTGATCTCGGCTTTCAGTTTGCGTTTGTGACGTCGATTGTTGGCCATAGGTGCCTCAACGAACGGCGTGCATGGCGCGGGTTCCCGAGCGCTGACTCGATTCGGTGTTCATTCAGCGGTTTTCCTCGACATGCGCCTGGCGCTGCAGAATTGCCGAGAACTCTTCCTGGAACACGTCATAACGCGAGGCCAAACGATCGGCCTTGGTGGCAAACCGGTTGTACGCCCAAACCGCCGGAATCGCCGCGAACAAACCCATGGCGGTGGCGATCAGCGCCTCCGAAATACCTGGCGCGACCATCGCGATGGTGGCTTCTTTGACGTTGGCCAAGCCTTGGAACGCGATCATGATGCCCCACACCGTGCCGAACAGGCCCACGTAAGGACTGATGGAACCGACGCTGGCGAGAAACTCCAGGCGATGTTCCAGCCGATCCATTTCGCGACCCGAGGCCGCGCGCATCGCGCGCTGTGCGCCTTCGACCATGATTCGTGAGTCCATCTGCTTGCGGGACCGCAGCCGCGCGAACTCCCGGAAGCCGGCTTCGAAAATGCTCTCAAGCCCGGTGCTATCGCCGCCTTTGGTGCTCACGTCCTTGAACAAGCCCGCCATGTCGGTGCCCGACCAGAAACGGTCTTCAAATTCGCGCGTGCGCTTGTCGGCATCGCCCAGCAGGCGGCTTTTCGCAAAAATGATGGTCCAGGACGCAACCGAAGCAGCGAGCAGCAGACCCATGACCAATTTGACCGGCAGGCTGGCGCCCAAAATCAGCGCAAACAGATTCAATTCAGACGTCATGCGAGCAGACTCTCTTTCAGAAATGCAGGAAGAACCGCCGGCTTGAAGCTGGCGGCATCGATCAGGGCAACACGACATTCGAGCTGGACCAGCTGTTCCTGATCCGAACTTCGGACCAGCTTCTGCTGGAAGCGCAGACTGGCCGCCCGGGCCTCGATCAGATCGCAGCTGACCGATAATTCATCGTCGAGCCGCGCCGGGCGGCGGAAGGATACCGAAACCTCGCTGAGTACGAAGAGAAATCCCGTCGCAGCAGCAAATTGGGACTGGTTGATGCCCTTCGCGCGCAGCCACTCCGTCCGCGCCCGCTCAAAGAAGCGCAGGTAGTTGGCGTGGTAGACCACGCCACCAGCATCGGTGTCCTCGTAGTAGACCCGCACCGGCCAGGAGAAGGGGGCATTCGTCGACATGACCAAAGTCTAACAGCCAAATCAAACACTTGCGGCGTCAAATTAGGAATTGGTTCAGGTTTTGGACAAATGCCGATGTTTTTTATGAAATTTGGGTGATATGGCGCACAAACCGGGGTGCGCGCACGGCCAGGGCCAAGGCAGACGCAGGGGGCCGCCCCTACGGGTGGGCGTCATCGCGAAACTTGCAGGGGCAGCCCCCCGTGTCTGCCCCACGGCGTACTGATCGCTACCGGGTTAGCCGAGCTTGGCCAGACCGTTCAGGGCGGCATCGAGCTTGAACCGAAGCTGGCTCAGGTCCTGGTTCAGCGCATGATCGCCAGATTTCTGGGATTCGCGGACTTGCAACAACTCGTGGGCGAGATTCAATGCCGCCATAACCGCCAAACGGTCAGCCGGCGCACTGCGACTGGCCTGACGCAGATCACGCATGCGCCCATCGAGCAGACGCGCCGCCTCGATCAACCCGGCGCGCTCTTCCGGGGCACAGGCAACCAGGTAATCGCGATCAAGGATATGGACCGAAATCGGGTCAGCACTCATCCGTTCTGCTCCAAAGACTTGAGACGCGCAATCATGGCCTCGACCCGGGAGCGCGCCTGCTCATTCTTGGCGAGCAAGTTGGCGCGCTCGGCGGCCAGCGCCTCCTGGCTGGCTTTGAGGCTCTTGTTTTCGTCATTCAGCCGGACACAGACCGCCAGCAGTTGCTCGAACCGCTCGGTCAGTGCGCGCACATCGTCTTGCTGTCGGTAGTCCATCCCTGAATTAAGCCCAAGCGTTGGCTGGCGGTCAATACGTCGGCGGGTGAATTCGCACGGTTTTGGCAACTGGCGCCCAGGAATACCAGGCGCCCGCCGCGTTCAATCGTGCTGCAGGTAGGTATACGCCGTCAGACCCGCGTTCAAATCGGCTGACAGGCGCTGCACCTCATCGGACGGCAATCCAGCCTGAGCGAGCTTGGCACGGAAGGCCGCCCGGAGCTCATTCGGATCAAATCCGACATAGCCCAGCACCTTGTCGGCCGTGTCGCCGCCGCGGGCATTGCTGAGCTCAAAGCGCTCGCCGTCGACGCGCACATCCACGGTATCGGTGTCGCCAAACAGGTTATGCAGGTCGCCGAGCGTCTCCTGGTACGCACCGACCAGGAAGAATCCCAGGAGATACGACCGCCCGTCCTGCATTGCGTGCAGCGGCAGACTGGTGTCCAGGCCTTCCGAATCGACGTAGTGGTCTATGCGGCCGTCCGAATCGCACGTCAGATCCGCAATGACCCCGCGCCGCTCCGGCATTTCGTTCAGCCGGTCAATCGGCACGATCGGGAACACTTGATCAATCGCCCAAATATCGGGCATCGACTGAAACACCGAGAAGTTGACGAAGTACTTGTCGGTGAGCTTGTCGTTCAATTCGTCGAGCACTTCCCGATGCGCGCGCTCGTCGTGTTTCAGGCGCGCGCGCACGGCGTGTGAGATCGCGTAGAACAGCTGGTCGAGCGCCGCACGCTCGGTCAAACCGATTTGACCTTCGGCAAACAGCCCCTGCCCTTCCGCCAGATAGTGCTGGGCCTCGTGATAGAGCTCCAGCGGCGGGCGCGAATCACGCGCATCGTGGATTTCGCGCAGATGCTTGAGCGGCAGGCACTCGTGCTCGCCGAGCGCTGGCACCGTACCCTCAGGCGCCAGCTCCACCTCGCTGACATTCGTGATCAACACGGCATGATGCGCAGTCATCGCGCGACCGGCCTCGGTGATCATGTGCGGTGGCGCAATGCCGTGCAGCCGGCACGCCTCTGCGACCGGCTCGACAATCGTCCGCGCGTATTGCTCCATGCCGTAGTTGATGGAGCAGAAACTGCGCGAGCGTGTGCCCTCATAGTCGACGCCCAGACCACCCCCTACATCGATGTAGCGCACGTCAAAGCCCAGCTTCTGCAGCTGCACGAAATAGCAGACGGCCTCGCGCATCCCGCCGGCGATGTCGCGAACATTCGAGATCTGCGAGCCCATGTGAAAATGCATGAGCTTCAAACTGTGGCGAAGGCCGGCGGCGTCGAGATCGGCGAGCAACTGCATCAGCTGCCCGGGATTCAGGCCAAACTTGGCCTTGTCGCCACCTGTGTTTTGCCATTTGCCAGCGCCGATCGACACAAGCCGCATCCGCACGCCAATCAGCGGATCGACACCGAGATTACGCGCTTCCTCGATGACCATTGCAAGCTCGCTCGGCTTTTCGATGACGATAAAGACATCGAGCCCGAGTTTGCGGCCAATCAGCGCCAGCCGAATATATTCGCGATCTTTGTAGCCATTGCACACAACCACGCCGCCACGTGACAGCGCCAGCACCGCAATGAGCTCTGGTTTGCTGCCGGCCTCGAGGCCAAAACCCTGATGCCCGGCCGCCACGAGTTCGCTCACAACCGAACGGTTTTGATTCACCTTGATCGGATACACCGCGGTGTAGCGACCGTCGTAGTGGCACTCCTGCATCGCTTTTTGAAATGCGGCCTGCATGCGCCCGAGCCGATGCCCAAGCACGTCAGAAAAACGCAGCAGTATCGGTAGTTTCAGCCCTTGTGTTGCCGCTGCCCGAATGACTTCCGGCAGCGCCAGTTTCGGGCCGCCGGGCCCCAGCGGTTGCATCAGCAAACGCCCCTGACTGTCGACATCGACGTAACCATCGCCCCAGTAGGGAATGGAGTAGGTTTGACGCGCTTGCGCGGCGGTCCAGGTCATGGTCTTGGCTCCCGGCCGGAAAATGGGCCGCGTAGTGTAGCGATAGCGCACCAACCCCGCAGAAGCGCCTTAGCGTTCATTCAGGCAGCCCAAAGCCAGCCAATCTGCGTCGATGATGACGGCCGGCACACGAGCGCTAGGCTCGCCGCGCTAGAATCGGGGATGCACTGCGTCAACCTTGGGTGCCACGCACCGGCCATGATCTGGCCCGGGACAGCGTCGGTGTTCTGGGCTTTGGCGACTTTTGTTTTCAACAGGACTGGAATTCGGATGGATCGCAAGCGCGAACAATTGCTGCAAAACTGGGCTCGCAGCCAGCTCAACGACGCCAAGGTCAAGATCACGCCTTTGGCCGGCGATGCGAGCTTTCGCAGCTACTTGCGCGCAGTGAGCCAAAACCAAAGCTTCATCATCATGAACGCGCCGCCGGAGCGCGAGGATGTCTTGCCCTGGATCAACATCGCCAAACGTTTGCGTAATGCGTCCTTGAACGCACCGGAAATCTTCTACCAGGACTTGGCCAACGGCTTCATCCTGATGAGCGATCTGGGCGACATCACCTACCTCGACGTGCTCAATGCGGAGACGGTCGACGAGCTCTACCGCGATGCGATCAGCGCCTTGTTTGGCATGCAGCAGCGGGTCAAGGCGGATGATCTGCCGGTTTACGATGAAGCGCGACTGCGGGCCGAAATGAACCTGTTCCCGGAATGGTTTCTCGAACGGCACCTGGGCCTGACGATCAAGGCGAGCGAACGCATGATCATCGAGCGCATGTTCGAAAAGTTGGTCGCATCAGCGCTCGAACAGCCGCAAGCGTTCGTGCATCGCGATTACCACAGCCGCAATTTGATGAAGCGCGGCTGGGACAATCCGGGCATTCTGGATTTTCAGGATGCCGTCAAGGGCCCGATCACCTATGACCTCGTGTCGCTGGTGCGTGACTGCTACATCGAATGGCCGCAAGAGAAAGTCCTGGTCTGGATCAATCAGTATCGTGACCGCCTGAGCAAGGCCGGCGTCATTGCCGACAAGGAGCTACGCTTCAAGCGTTGGTTCGATTGGATGGGCCTGCAGCGCCACATCAAAGTGCTCGGCATCTTTGCGCGCCTCAATTACCGCGACGGCAAGTCGGGCTATCTGAAAGATCTGCCGAGAGTCCTGCAGTATGTGCTGGACGTAGCGGGCAAGAACAAGGAACTCGGTCCGTTTTCGGAGTGGCTGGCCGACAAGACCGCAGGCATCGATCTGACCCAGCCGAGGCAGCTGGAAGAGGCCTGATTCGACGCAATGCCGAATCGCGCTGCCGATGTTGCAGCGCGCCAAGCTGCGATCGACGACAAGCGGTACGCTCGGGCGCTCGCTTTGCATCGTATCGAGGTTCGCTGATGAGTCGTTGTCGCTGGTCGTGTCTGATAGCGCTTCTTGCCGCGAGTGTTGGCCATGCAATGGCCGGCGACCACATCGCGCTCGTCGGCGGCACGCTGATTGACGGACTCGGCGCGCCGCCGATTCAAGATAGCGTCGTGCTGATCGACGGCGAGCGGATCACGGCAATCGGCACACAGTCCAACCTGCCGGTCCCAAGCAATTACCGCGTGATTTCCACCGAGGGCATGAGCGTGTTGCCGGGCCTCTGGGACATGCATGTCCACCTGATGCTGAACGGTCACTCGGACTACACTCATTGGGACAAGACCTACCTGAACCGGCTGGCGGACGAGATCATGCCCGCGAGCGCAGAGCAATTGCTGCTCGCCGGTGTCACGTCCGCACGCGACCTGGGCGCACCATTGGAAGCCAGCCTGAGCACGCGGCAACGCATCCGCGACGGGATTATTCCCGGCCCACGGCTGTTCATCTCGGGACCATTCATTCAGAAGAAACCGTATCCAGGCACCGAAGCCTTTCGCTGGGGTGTTGCGGACGCCAAGGATGCCAGACGCAAAGTGCAGCAGCTGGCAGCAGCGGGCGTTGATGTGATCAAGCTGATCGACCAGGATGAGATGAGCGATGATGAAGTGGCTGCCGTCGTGGACGAGGCGCACCAGCATCAACTCCCGGTGGTCGCGCACGCGCACCGACCTGAAGAGATCCGCATTGGCCTGAAATATGGCGTCGACAATTTCGAACACACCGGCCTCGCGACGGCGCCTGAGTACCCGGACGATGTCATCCGCGCGATCCGGGAACGCACCGCGCAAATGAGCAAGGGCCCGTTGTTCTGGACGCCAACCGTCGAAGGCCTCTACAACTACGATTACGTTCGCGACCACCCCGAAGCACTGGACAACAACTGTTGGCAGCGCGGGTTGAAACCCGACACGATTGCCGACATCCAGCAATCCATCGCGCATCCCGAGCAGATCGGCTACTTCCAGATCACCCCGCTCCGCAAAGTGACGCTGGCACGCAAGATCGAACAGCTTCGTCAGAGCGGTGTGGTGCTGATGATCGGCACCGACTCCGGGATTCCACTCAAGTTCCATTGCCAGAGCACGTGGAACGAGCTCGATATCTGGGTGCGCGTGATGGGGATCAGCCCGATGGAAGCGATCCGTGGGGCGACGTGGTGGCCAGCCGTAATGATGAAGCAGACGAGCGATCTCGGCAGCATCAGCGTTGGCAAGTATGCCGACATCGTCGCCGTCAAAGGCGATGTGTTGCGCTACATCGACTTGTTACAACGCGTCGACTTGGTCATGAAATCCGGCAAGGTTTACAAGCTGGATGGTGCGCCCGTCGACACCGCAACCGCGACCCCGTAGGCGAACTTCGGCCAAAGCAGCGGGTTGCATCCGGATCATTCGTGCCTATCAATCCAAGTATCAGCAAATTATCGCGCACGCAGGTTGCGCGATAAAAAACGCTTGACAAACTTATTTTTGCGCATACGATGCGCGCCACCGAGGAATCTTCGTCCTCTCCCTTTCTCACTTATGACCCACTTCACACCGACATCGCTAAAGCAAATTGGGCAGCGCCCAGGCTGCCGCGCCAGTGTGTTTGCTGGCGTCCATCCCCGCTGACTTCGCACTGTTTTGCAGGCGAAGTGCCTGCACCTTGAACGACACACAAGGCTGCCGGCGACGCAGCTTTTTTTGTGTCTTGAATATTCGATCTGAGCGTCACCGAACCTGGATCCGGTTTGGCGTCGCTTGGAATCGGAACCACTGCACGACATGGAAGGGTCTGCGTCAGTCCGTAGTGGACTTTCAGACCCACACTGAAACGGGCCCTTCGCTGCTCGATTCTGGGCGGGCGATTCATGGCCCGCGGCACCTCTGAACTTGTTCAGAGGCACCCTTCGTGTTTGCGGTGGCAACAGCGCAAGTTCATTGCATGTGCTCAAGCGACAGTGGCGTCCTAACGCCACCTGGCGGTACCGGCATTGCCGTCTACCGTACCGGGCCATGTGATGGTTTGCAGGATCGGTTGAACGCGGTCGGCGCGTCGCCTTTGGCGGACAGGTTCGAGCCCTGATTCATCCTCCAGCCTTGGTAGCTCAATGGTTGAGCAATCGACTGAGAATCGATCGTTGTGGGTTCGATTCCCACACCAAAACCGCTTCGGGTGGCAACACCCTGGCACACCGGGCAAGCAATTGCCCTCCAGGACTCACGGCCTCGTTTGCTGTCGGTCAGCGCCATGGCACCCGCCATGACCTGATCAGATCCGTGCCGCGCAAGCAGCACCGAGATCGGGCATGCAAACAGGCACCTGACTCGGACCTTGCGTCGATCGACTTCGGTTCAGTGACGGCAAACGCGAAGCCAACGCTCGATGATTGTCATGCTGCAACATCGATGCCTGGCGGCCCGTTTGCTGAACCCGGATCGAGCCTTCGACCCGTCCGCCGATCGGGGTGGGCCCTGGACCTTTTTTGCTTGAACCTCGCGGTTCGCGAGGTTCAGCGCCCCATCGCATCCTGGGCATCTCGCCTGGATGCATTCCTGCAGTCGCCGCTGGTGGGTGGCGCCTGCTTGCTTCCTACAACGATAACAAGGAGACCACCATGTTGTTCCGTAAACGAATCGTTTTAGACGTCACACAACGCGGACTCAAGTTCGTGCGTGGACAATTGACCGAGGTCATGTTGCCCGGCACGCACTGGCTCTGGACGTTCCAGAAGGATGTTCGGATTGAGGTCCTGAACCTTGGTGTTGGCGAATTCAATCTGGCGCAGGCTGATACCCTGTACCTCGCGAATCGTGGCTTATTGGCGCCAGTGATTGAGCAGGTGGACATTGGCAATCAGGAGTTGGGTCTCGTCTATCGCGAAGGCCGCCTGTTCGCCGTGTTGCCGCCTGGCGCACGTCGCTACTACTGGCGCGCACCGTGGCAGTTCGAGGTCAAGCGGCAGTCGATTGCTGATGACTTTCGGATTCCCGCGGACCTAATCGCGCTCTTGATCCAGCCGCAGCATGCCAAGTTGCTCGCCGAGGTGACCAGCAATCTGATCCTGAAGGAAGTTCCTGAGCATCATCTGGGACTGTTGTTGGTCAACGGCAAAGTCGAAACACCCCTGAATCCGGGTTTGTACGGTTTCTGGAAACTGGGCCGCATGCTGGCGATCGAAACAATTGACTTGCGTTCGCTCGCTTTGGATGTGCAGGGTCAGGAGATTCTGAGTCGGGACAAGGTGTCGCTGCGCGTGAATTTGGCCGCAGAAGTCCGCGTGCAGGATCCGATGTTAATGCGTCGTCAGGCAACCGACTGGAAGGACGCGGTCTATCGCACCTTGCAGTTCGGCCTGCGCGAGGCAGTCGGCACGCGAACGCTCGATCAGATGCTCGGCAACAAGGGCGAGCTCGACGGTGCGATTCGTGCGTATGCCGAACCGCGACTGGCGAGCATTGGTGTCGGTTTGGTCAATGCCGGCATCAAAGACGTCATCTTGCCTGGCGAAATGAAGGTGCTGTTGAACCAAGTGGTCGAGGCCGAGAAACAGGCCCAAGCCAACGTGATCAAACGGCGCGAAGAAACCGCAGCGACCCGCAACTTGCTGAACACCGCCCGGATGCTGGAAGAGAATCCTGTGCTGATGCGCTTGAAAGAGCTCGAGGCGCTGGAGAAAGTCACCGAGAAGATCGGACAGTTGACCGTGTTCGGTGGCTTGGATGGTGTGATGAAGCAGTTGGTCAGCTTGCGGGCCTGAGTGCCGGTAATACGGCACCCAGTGCAATCGTGTTGATCGCGACTGCATGATGTGACCCCGCCCTTGCGAAAGCGAGGGTGGGTTTTTGTCTCGCATGGTGCAGGAAGGCCGCTAGACCCGAACTAACATCGCCGCAAGCCCCGTTCGCGGCTGAAGCCGCTCCCACAAAAGCCATCGATCCAACGAAGAACATCGCTCCAAACTTCGCTTGGGGCAGGTCGCGTTGCCTTTTGTGGGAGGGCCTTCAGGCCCGAACCAAACTTGCGGCAAGATCGGTTCGCGGCTGAAGCCGCTCCCACACCCGCTCCCACACCCGCTGCGCGCAGGGCTTACTGCTGTGGCGCAGCCGCTGCCGTGTCGGTCTTGGCCGGGCGATGATAGGCGATCCGTTGCGTGCCGCCGCCGCAGCTGCCCACAATCTTGCCACCATTGCTCGCCTCGTCGGCGGCGGCGATGATCTCGAGGGAATAGTCTTGCACCCCTTTTGCGTTCAACTTCGCTTCGATCTCACTCTTGAGTTCGTTGCAGTCTTTGGCAGCATGGGCTTGGCCGGCCAGCAGGCAGGCGGCAATCAGGGTCAGGGCAATACGCATGGAGTTCTCCGGTCAGTCTGATCGATAGCGGGGCGCTATCGAACGCATACCGCATCTTGCCTGGAACAAATGACGGCGCAATCACCAATCAGGGCGAAGTTGTGGCGATTTGCCGCGTGCTTGCTGATGGTTGGAGCGTTGCTACTTCGGCGCAGTTGGCGCGGGCGCCTGCTGCTTGACCAGAAACGCAATGAGCGCGTCCAAGTCGGCTGAAGGCAATCTTGCGAATTTCTGCTTGGCCATGAGTGCCCGCTTATCCAGTTGGTCGGCGACCGAAGGGCCTGCCGTCACGCGGTCCCGAATCGCTGCCGCGTCGAGCCGAAGGCCGACGTCGTCCAGCGGGCGCAACCGGTTCCCCTTGCCCGCCAAGGCGTGACATCGCACGCAATGCTGGGCGTCGTAAACCGCGCGACCCGGGTCCGCATTCGCGCTGTTTGTGGCCTGAGCCAGGCCGGAGCTGGTCATGAGTAGACCAACCAAAGGCCATAGAACCGTGCTCAGCCACGGGCGACTGCTACGTTTGCGAGGTGCCAACCAACGCTGCCACATATTCCCTCCCTGACGAGCAGTCGCGCCCATGCCGCCAGCGGAGAACACGACACTAGCCCGCCGTCTCGTCCAAATCCATCGCCTTTGGATCGATCCCCAGATCCTTAAACTTGCGGTACAGATGCGTGCGCTCCATCCCCGCGCTAGCCGCCAGCTTGCTCATGCTGCCGCCACAGCGCTTCATTTGTCGCATTAGATACAGGCGCTCAAACTGATCGCGAGCGTCGCGCAGACTGACGCCCAGATCGATGGGCGCCTCATTGCTGGCCTTGGCTTGCCCATTTGGCACCAGCAGGCCAAGGGCCGCCTGCACTTCCTCGACCTCGACATCGCCCTGCCCCAGAATCAACACGCGTTGCAGCAGATTGCGAAGTTCTCGCAAATTGGCCGGCCATTGGTGCTTGCGGAGCTCCTGCAAGGCCGCGTCGGTAAAACGCCGCTCGGGCAGTTGATCGCGTCGGCCCATCAGGTCGACCAGATAGCGGACCAGTACCGGAATATCGTCCAGGCGGTCACGCAGCGGCGGGGCCGACGCCTGCAGCACGTTGAGCTGGTAATACAAATCCTCGCGAAGCTGTCCGGCCTGCAACTCGCGCTCCAAGGCACGCGAACTGGACGCGATCAGTCGGAAATTGATGTTTTGCGGTCGACTGCCACCATCGCGCAGAAACTGTCCCGCCTCCAGCGCCTTGGACAACCGCGCCTGCACTTCCTCACCAAGCGCCATCAGTTCATCGAGGTACAGCGTGCCACCTTGGGCCTGATCCAACACGCCCGGTTTGATAACGCTGTCCATTTCGGCACCGAACAGGGCCACGCGTTGTTGCTCAGGAGGCAGTGACGCTGCCGCGAAGCGCACGAACGCGTTGGCGGCCCGACTGCTTGCAGCGTGCACGAAGCGCGCCAGTGTCTCTTTGCCCGTGCCCACCTCGCCGCGAATCAGCACCGGCAGATCGCTCGCGGCGGCTCGCTCCAACTGCGCGCGGAGCGTGCGCATGGCAAAACTGTCGCCAACCGGGGCATCCAAGGCGACTTGCTTTCTGAGCCCCTCGTTCTCGCGGCGAAGCTTGGCCAGGTCCAATGCACGATTCACACCGTGCAGCAGTTTGGCGAGCGATACCGGCTTTTCAAGGAAGTCATAGGCGCCATGCTTGACCGCTTCGACCGCAGTTTCAATGGTGCCGTGCCCGGAGATCATTAATACCGGGCAGGCCAGACCACCGGCGGCCTGGCGGTCCCGTAGCCATGCCACGCCATCGCCATCTGGCAGCCAAACGTCCAGCAGCAGCACATCCGGGCGACCCGACGCGAGCGCTTGGTTGAGACCAGCCAAATCGCCAGCTGCGGTTACCCGATGCCCTTCATCGCGCAAGATCTCTTCGATCATGCCGCGGATATCGGGTTCGTCGTCGACAACAAGAATGTGAGCGCCAGTCATAGCTGCATTCAAGCGCAAGCGTGGCATTTAGGCAATCCGGGGCGATCACGCCTTTTGGGTCTGGTCACCCCGAGTTCAGTCGATCGCGCCTGGTCGAGTTCCTGTCTTTGGTTAGTGGTGACGGGATTTCTTCCGCACTACGGTGACGTTACACGTACAGGTAGTCGTTATGTCCCAGCCAATCAGTAAGGTGCGCCTGCAGGGCGCACTGTCGGTCCTTCTTTGCGCCAGTGTTGGTGTCGCCCAGGCGGCAACCTTGGTCGTCAACAGTGCCGACGATGCCGACGATGGCACCTGCAACACCACCCATTGCAGTCTGCGTGAAGCCATTACGGCGGCCAATGCAACGACAACTGCCGATACCATCAATTTCGCGATCGCGCTTCCCGCGCGCGGCGAGATTCTGATCCGGCCAAACACGGTGCTGCCGACGATCAACCAGCCGCTCACGATCAACGGGCAGAGTCAGAATGGCACGTCAGACAACACCGATCCGACCTTCAGCAACGCCAATCTTCGAATTCGGCTGGACGGCGGCGCCGCTGGCGCCCCGGCAGTTGGACTCTCAGTCTGCGCCAACAACACGACCATTCGCGGCCTGATCCTGACCGGCTTCGTGGGGACCCGTACCGCGGTTCGCTTCGGGAAGACCAATGCTGGCGCGGCATGCCCGTCGGCGCTCACGGGCGCCGCGTTTCACGGCAATTACGTCGGGATGAACAGCACCAACAACGCGACGCTGGGCAACAACTCCGGCCTCAGTCTGGACAATACCCTGGCTAATGTGGGCTCCACGGCGCTGGCCGATCGCAACGCGTTCGGCAAGAACAGCATCGGGATTCAAGTCAACAATGCCGCGGTGAATACGTTCATCGTCGGCAACCTGTTCGGCATGAGCGAAACCGGGGCGGTCGACCTGGGCAACACCACGGCGGTTTCGATCAGCGCGTCGAATGTGCGGGTTGGCACCACGGCGGCGCCGAATCGGTTTCGCTTCAACAATATTGCCATACGATTGAGCGGGAGCGGCGTGGACAATCAGCTGTACGCCAACGTGATCCAGGATTCGAACCAGATTCCCATTACCTTTGACGGCGGCATTGCGGTACCGCCGAATGACCCAGACGACGCCGATTCCGGCCCAAACGGCCTGGCCAACTACCCGGAAATCTCGGCGGTCTCACGAATCAGCGGCGGTCTCCACATTGAAGGCCGGATCGATGCCCCCGTGTCGGTCACCCCGCAGTTGTATCGGCTCGGCCTGTATGCATCGTTCGGCTGCCATATCAGCGGCAACGGAGAGGGTGAACTGTTCCTTGGTATCCAGGACGTGGCGATCCGCGGCAACACCAATGAGACATTCGCGTTCAATGTGACGCCGAGCATTACCATTCCGGTCGGGTACGTGCTGACGATGACGGTAGACGGGCCGGACGGCACGTCACCGTTCTCGGAGTGCGTCAACATCGATAGCGTCTCCGGGTTTGCCGTCAACAGCACGAATGACCTGACCGATGCCGCGGGCTGCGACAATACGCACTGCAGTCTGCGCGAAGCGATCACTGCCGCCAATGACCGACCCGGGCCCGATGGCGTGCGCTTTGCGATCCCGGTTGCCGGTACGTCCGAACAATTGATCACGCTGACGGCGCCGCTCCCTGAAATCACCGAGACCCTGACGATTGATGGCTACTCGCAGGCCGGTACCAGCGTCAACACTGACCCGGTCGTCAGCAATGCCGTGCCCCGGATCCGCATCCACGGCCAGGCGTTGAGTCCTGAATACCTGCTGCGCGTGTGCGCCGACGATGTCGTGATTCGTGGACTCGCCTTCACTGGCGCGAACCCGGTTGGGGGGCCGAATTTAGACTTTGTCACGACGTGCCCAATTGGCAACAAGGCCCGTCTGAAGGTCATCGGAAACTTCTTTGGCCTACAAACCGACGGCGTAACTGCCGTGGCGAGTCAGGGCGGCGTCAATCTGTCGGGTGCCGATGCCGTGATCGGCGGCACGGACCCGAAGGATCGCAACGTCTTTGCGGCAGGCGGGGTTCGCGTCGATGATCTGGCGCTCAGCATGCAGATCCTGGGCAACCTGTTTGGCACCGACAAGAGCGGTACGCTGGATCGCGGGCAAAGCACTGCCGTTCAATTCGATGGTGGCTTGAATGGCGGGCCGCTGAACCTCCAGATTGGATCTGAGACTGCTCCGAATTTATTCCGATTCAACAGCGTCGGAATTCGTGCGCGCGCTGACGCGAACCCAGGCCCGGCTTTCTTCCCCTTCAACCGGTTCTTAGACCAGGATGGACTCGCGGTCGATTTTGGCAACAGTCCAGGCGTCTCGCCGAATGACAGCAATGACGTCGATTTTGGCGCCAACAGCGGTCAGAATTTCCCGGTGATCTCAGAAGCCTTTGAAACGCCAACTGGCGTGCGTGTGGCAGGCAGCCTGGATGTCACCACCACCACGATCAATGTGCCCTATCAGATCAGCATCTATGCCAATTCCTCATGTGACAGCAGTGGCAATGGCGAAGGCGATCGCTTGCTCGCTGTGCTCACGCAGAATCTTACCCAGACCACCGGCGAGAGCTTTGAGTTTGTCATCGACACGAAGGACCCCGTCAATGTCGGCCAGTTCATCACGGCGCTCGCCACGGGGCCGGATGGCACCTCCGAGTTTTCTGCGTGCCGCGTCGTGGCTGACCCGATCGAGCAGTTCACGGTCAACACGACAACCGATACGTCGGATGGCACCTGCAATGGGACCCATTGCTCGCTGCGCGAGGCGATTACGCTCGCCAACAGCACCGCTGGACCACAAGAGATCATTTTCAGTATTCCAGGCGATGGTCCGCACACCATTCCCCTGACGAGCCTGTTACCCATCATTACCGAGAACCTCACGATCGATGCCTACACCGAACCTGGCGCCAGCCCGAACAGCGCCGCGCTGGGGTCGAATGCGGTCATCAAGGTAGCAATCGACGGCGGCAGCCAGGCCAATATTCTCAGGACGTGCACGGCTGAGCGCATCGAGGTTAGGGGGCTGGCATTCGTCGGCGCCGAGGGCCCGGCCATTGCGACCAATCAAGACACCATCAATTGCGCCGGCCAGCAATCGCTGGTGCTCCGTGGCAACTGGTTCGGCATAGCGCCGGACGGTAGCGCCAATGGAAACGTGAATGCGGTGTCGGCGCTCAGTCAGAAAGTGGAAATCGGCAGCGGCAATCTGGCGGATCGCAATCTGTTCGGCAACAGCGCAGGCTTTGCGGTGCGGATCGCTGAGTTCTCCGCCAACTCGAGTGCGATCAACAACAATCTGTTTGGGGTTGGACCAGATGGGGTGTCGGATCACGGCAACAGCGGCACCGCGTTGGAACTCAGCAGCGTTGACCTGCTGGATGTCGGCGGCCCGGGCTTTGAGGCCAATGTGTTCCGCTTCAACGAACGCGGCATCGTCTTAAAACAGGGCACCGCACCGGGATCGCAGGCAAACAGTCTGTTCGGCAATGAATTCGTTGGCCAGACGGGTTTGTCGATCGACCTCAGTGCGAATGGCACGGATACGGATGGCGTGACGCCGAACGATGTCGATGATCTCGACTCCGGACCAAACAGCCTGCAGAACGCTCCGGTGCTGACCATTGCGATACCGGACCCCGGCAACGGCACGATCACGGTCAGCGGCAATTTGGATGTGGGTAACCCCGTCACCCAGGCTCGAAACCTCGCGTTTTACCTGAGCCGCAGTTGCA
The DNA here is from genome assembly GCF_003015185.1 of Ahniella affigens. Taxonomy (GTDB): domain Bacteria; phylum Pseudomonadota; class Gammaproteobacteria; order Xanthomonadales; family Ahniellaceae; genus Ahniella; species Ahniella affigens. Next base: position 5,799,138 of record NZ_CP027860.1, on the reverse strand, counting down.
ACAACACCTTGCGCAATGAAGCCGAGCAATTGGTCCACGTGCAAGGCGTGAATTTCTCGACCAGTCAGGAGAGCTTTAGCGTGAGCGTGCCCGACTCGTTGGGGAGCAACCCAGTCTTTGTGTCGGCAACGGTCACTGGCAGCGACGGCACGTCCGAGTTTTCAAACTGCCTTCAAGCCGTGTTGCCGGATACTCTGTTTGCCAACAGTTTTGAGTAAGCGCGCGACGCGTGGGCAGGTTGCCGATTGGCGCCTGTCCACGTGAACAACGTCCCGCCCCGATCAGACACGTGCAGCGCTTACCGTCGCATCAGGCCTCGTACTCGCTGAGTGCCAGACGCAGTTGGATTTTGGCTTCTTCGCGCAGCGCCACGGGTGCAATGATCTGGGCGTCGGGCCCGTACCGAAGCACGTCCATCAACAGTTCGCGCGCGTTTGAGTAAGGCACGCGGAGCTCATACTGACCGTCGGGCAAGAAGTGGCCCTCTTGCTTGGAATGCCAGTGCTCCTCGGCCACCCAACGCGCCGCCTTGGCTGAGAAGTGGATCGTCGCCCAAGCCTTGGGCGGACCGGAAAAAATGCCGTAACTCGATGCCAGCTGCTTATCGAGCTCGGCATCGGCCACGTCGATCGCGGTTTTGTCGAGTACCGTCGGGTCGACAATCCGATCGAGTGAAAAGCTGCGTAGCGCGTCGCGGTCAGGATCGAACGCATCGAGATACCAATTCTCGCGATAGTGGGTGAGCCGCTGCGGCGACACGGTTCGTTCGGTCTCCGACCCGGTACTGCGGGCGCGGTAGCGGAACTTCAACTGGTGCCGCTCCAACACCGAGCTCGCGACACGTCGGAACACGGTTTCATCGATCTGCCGGGACAGCGCCCGGGTCACGCGCACCCGTTCGATGGGAAAACGTTTGCCCTGGTACTGCTCATCGAGCAATCGCTCGATCCGGCTTCGCAACGGCGCCAGCGCACCACTCAGCACTTCGCCGCTGGAGCGCGCCAAGAGTTGATGCATGGCCATCAATGATTCGAGTTCGCTACTGGACAGCCACAGACCAGGCAACTCGAATGTCTCGGCCTCGTCTTGGTTGTAGAAGATGGAACTGGTGTTGTCGTGCGAGTCGATCGGCGCGCCCAGGCCATCGCGCAGAAACGCGATGTCGCGATACAGCGTTGCGCGCGAACACTCGAGCTCATCCATCAGCCTTTGCTGCGATACCGGCAGTCGGGCCACTTTGAGGATGCGGTGCAGTTTGAGAATTCGTTCGTAACGGTCCATGTTGGATAGGTGCAAAAAGTGATCAGAACAAACGGCGCACAGGGTGTTTCAGGCCACCGGCGCAAGGGATTTCAACGACTCTGAGTTTGCCAGTATTCTTGTTTTCTGGCGTGTGCTTCAATGCGCGGATGATGCAAAGACCCCCAGAAATCGCCCTGATCGCCGCGCTCGACTCGGCGCGCGCCATCGGATTTGACAACCAGCTGCCCTGGCACCTGCCGGACGATCTGAAACGCTTCAAAGCGCTGACTCAGGGGCAAACCATCCTCATGGGCCGGCGCACCGCAGAGTCGTTGGGGCGTTCGTTGCCCAAGCGGCAGAACTTGGTGCTGTCACGCCATGACGCAGTGCCCTTTGCCGGCATGACCCGGGTACCGGATCTCGCAACGGCGCTGGCGCATTGCGATTCTGAGCGGCTTTGGGTGATAGGCGGGGGCGAGATTTATGCGCTGTGCCTGCCGCTCGCCCGCTTCATGGCGTTGACCCATGTGCACACCACGTTGACGCAGGCGGACACTTACTTCCCCGCCTTTTCGGCGTCAGATTGGCAACTCGAACGATCCACCGAGCACGCCGCTGATGACCACCACGCGTTTGGATTTCAGTTTGCCGATTATCGGCGTGTCGAACCCTGAAAACGGGTCTGAATCGGCCCATCCTGGACCTTCAGGCGTACGCCGAGTCACGCACTTTCGCGTTTGGTTCCTGGCGGCGCAACCATCAACCGTCGCCGCGATACCGGCAGCCGGAGGTACACGTTTCGTAAACGACGACTTCCGATAGCAACGGCAACACCGGCTTCAACTTGTCAAAAATCCAGCGCGCGAGGTTTTCGCTGGTCGGGTTCTCGAGGCCATCGATATCGTTCAAGTAGTGGTGATCGAGTTGCTCATAGTAAGGCTTGAACGCGGCTTTGATCTCGGCAAAATCGATGACCCAGCCGGTATGGGGATCTACCGGTCCGTCGACGTGGATTTCGATCTCGAAGGAATGCCCATGCAGGCGCGCACATTTGTGCCCGGCCGGAACATTGGGCAAGCGATGCGCCGCCTCGATGCGGAAGGATTTGAACAGGTTCATGGTGCCACCTTAGCCCCTGGAACCTGGGCATTCAAGCGCAAACGCGCGTAGAGGCCGCTGCTCCGGACTCTGGGCTTGCCAAGCGCCGCCTCCAGCACCGCAGCGCTGCCAACCAGCACCACCTGCTTCCGGGCGCGGGTGATGCCGGTATAGAGCAACTCCCGGCTCAGAATCGGACTCACCCGGTTCGGCAACACCAGCACGACGGTATCGAACTCGCTGCCCTGGGCTTTGTGTACGGTCAACGCGAACCCGGGCTCATGCCGCGGCAGCAGCGACGCGGGTAGGCGTCGATTGCCGATCTCGAAGTATTGAACCCCGGCCTCGCTTCGCAGCCAACCCAGATCGCCATTCCACAGATCCATTTCGTCCGCGTGCTCGGTCAGTAGAATCGGCTCGCCTGCGTCCGCACTTGGCCAGCTTGGCCAGGATGAAGACAACCAAGCGTTGAGCCCTTCGGCGCCGAAGCGACCGCGCCGAAGCGCGCAGAGCAATCCTAGATCGCGATTCCAAACGGCACCCGACTGCAGCCTGGCTGCTAACGATCTACCCAGCCATTGCTGCAGCGCCTCCGCGTCCGCCATTTCGACACAAGTCGCCGGGCTCAAGGGCACCTCGAGCGCATCGCGAAACGCTTGAACGTCACCCTCAAGGACCGCGTTTGCCAGGGGCTGCAGACTGGCCTCAGCACGAAAGTTGTGCCGAAGCCGCCGGTGTTGATGCTGCCCGGGATCGTATTCGGCCAGGTGCTCAATCAGGTCTGCCAGCACACGTCCCGCTTCGACAGACGCCAATTGGTCGGGATCACCAACGAGGATCAGGCGCGTATGCATCGGCAGCAGACAGAGGAGACGATCGAGTAGCGCCAAGTCGAGCATCGACGCCTCGTCGATGATCAGCGCGTCAGCCAACTCCAGGGTCGACGTCTGCTGTAGTAACCGATGCACGGTCGTCGCCTGAATCGGTAGCGCGGCAGTGTCTGGGTCCAAAGGCGCCAGCTGCTTAAGCGAGTCGCGCAGACGTTGTGCCGCCTTTCCCGTTGGCGCCGCCAACAACACCCGCTGGTTTGGCCCCAGGCGCAATAGCGTCATACGAATTCGCGCGATGCTCCGCGTCTTGCCCGTGCCCGGTCCACCAGCCAGCACAAACAAGGACGATTGCGCGGCTGCGCGCGCGGCGTCCAGTTGCACCCGACTGAATGCGTCCAACGACGCCGCGGTTTGCTGCAACCACGTGTCAGCGGCAGGTGCTAGCGGCGTGGGCGGTGCTGAAAGGCGCGCTGCCAGGGCGCTGGCCACGCGCGTTTCCTGAGCATGCTGGCGCCTGAGATAGAGGCGATCGCCCAGGTCGCGGACCAACCACGGGTGGTCAGCCGGAACTGCATCAAGGCAAGCACGCAAATCGAGATCTTGCCCAAGCGACGGCAGATGAACCTGTTCGCCTTCCAATGCGCCCACATCGACGCCAATATCGCCCTGCTGCTCGGCGCGGGCCGCGAGGAATGCAGCGCCAACCAGCCCGGGGTCTGGATTCGTTGCCTGCACGAATGCTGCAAACGCCAAGGCCACGGCGTCGTCCTGATCAGCAGATTGCAAAAACGGGCGCTTAGCGATCATCCGGAGTCTCCGCATCCAAGAGCGCCGACAAGGCAATCAGCAGATCCGCCGAAACCGGGGCCATGAACTGCCCGAGTAGCGGGTCAGTGCCAAGGCCCAGCGCCCGAACGAACAGATACAGCGCCCCGCCAATCTGCTCATGCGGTCGATAATGTGCGCCGAGCCGTTGTTCGAGGTGCCGATGCAGCGCTAGGGCATACAACACGTATTGCAGGCGATAGTGCCCCGCGCGCATCGCGTCAGCGAGCGACTCACTCCGATAGTCCAACAGTTTGGGGCCGAGCCAGTTTGTCTTGTAGTCGCAGACGTAATACCGGCCATCGTGCTCGATCAGCAAATCCGCGCTGCCGGTCAAAAAACCTTGCCACGTCCCGGTACTGTGCAGGACCTCGGCAGCATCCGGATAACCATGCTGGCGAAGGAGATCGGCCAAAGCTCCAGCGCGAAACCCGGCGACACGCAAATCAAACCCGAACTCGACCGCAAACTGGTCGGCGCGCAGCGCCGCCAACGCTGGCAAGCCAGCCAACGGCGTCTGCAGCACGCGCTGCAGTAGCCCATGCAACGCCGCACGTGGTAGCGCGAGCAATGGGTCGATGCCGTCGAGACGCGCTTCCGCTTCGCGAAACTGGCGCTCGCTCGGCCAGCGCTCTGGCCGCAACAAGGCTGCCTCCAGCAAGCGATGCACCACGTCGCCGAACGCCGTGCCGCGGGCGCCCGCCAACTCGGCGAGGACGGGATCGTCAGCCTCGATGTCGACAATCGGCTCGTCGTCAGCGGCCTGCAGTGTCGGCTCATCCCGTTCGTCGTCGGCAGGCCCTTCGACTTGCGGCCCCGTAAGTGAATTCGCGCGGTGGCGTCCAAGCAGACTGGAGAAACTCGCGATCTGCCACGGTGGCATCGGCGGCTGCCGATCCCGTGCCTGCAAGTCGCCCAACGTTGCCACCTGCCGGGTCAACTGCTGCGGCGAAAAAGTCTCCCGCACAAACAGGCCAGCGGTTTCCTGCTCCGCGAGTTCCAGGAAATGCTGCCAATTCGTTGCCTGACCTTCAACGACCGCATCAAGCAGGGTCGACGGCGACCCGGTGGACTGAAACAGCACGTTCATCATGCTCGCTCGGGTCAACGCCACGTAGGCCATACGGCGCGTCTCGGCACGCATCGCAAACGTGGTGTCGGCTTCTTCTGCAAGCTGCAGCCGCGGCGGCACCTGTGCGCTGAGCTGCCAGACATCCCGACGCTGCCCCGTCTCTTTTCCCATGGCTGGCAGCAACACGACGGGAAACTCCAAGCCCTTGGCGGCGTGGATGGTCGATACCGTCACGGCATCTGGCAGACTCGCGGGCCGACTCGCCAGCGCTTCCGAAAACTGATCTTCGACACCATCCAAGCGCAGCAACGCCAAGGCCTGCAGCCCAGCGGCTGCGGATGCGGAAGACGTCGCCAGCAAGCCCAGCAGATGCTCGCTATCGACCTGCCACTGCGCACCCATACCCATGCGCAACGCTTCGGCACTGGCCAGCGGCAGCGCTTCGGCCAGGGCCGAACACAGTCCGTCGCGGGCGATCCGTTCTTGCCAGGTGCGCATGCGCTGCAACATCGCTTGCGCAAGCGGCTCGGGCACATTGAAACACTGCGCCGCATCCAAACCGAGCCAGGGCGTTGTCCAGGCGGCACGCCGGCGTGCGGGCTCGGTCTTGGCGTCCAAGCCTTGCAGTAAACACTCCAAATCGGCGGCCGCCGGAGATTCGAGCACACTGCTCCGCTTGCGTACATTGGCGGCGAGACCGCGGGCGGCCAGTGCCCGGACGATCGCCTCGGCATCCTCATTGCGGCGAACGAGAATCGCACAGTCCAGCGCACGCAACGGCTGCTGGCCAACAAAGCGCTGCTGTTGCAAGGTCTGGCTGAGCCACTCGGCCGCTGCCTCAAGCGGATCACCACGATCGATCTCAACTTGCACCAGCGCTGCTTCGGCGTCCGGGTGTTGCCGATCGTGCCAGGCCGGGTTTCGTGCCGCGTCGCTGGGCTTCAGCCGCAGCGTCGCCGCCAAAAACGCTTGCTCGTGACCAAATACCCGATTGACCGCTTGCACGACGGCGCGTCGCGACCGATGGTTTTTCGATAACTGGCCCCGGCGCAATCCAGCTTGATCCCGCTGGCGCAGATACACATCGAGATCGGCACCGCGGAAGCGGTAGATGGACTGCTTCGGGTCACCAATCATGCCGAGCAGCCGGGTCGGTGTGGCATCACTAGGCGAACCGAACAAGGACTGGAAAATGTCGAGCTGCCGCTGATCCGTATCCTGAAATTCGTCGATCAGGCAATGCCGATACTGCGCCGCAACGGCCCCGCGGAACCGCGCATCCTGCTGCACCCGCAAACACATCAGATTGATGAAATCGGCGAAACAGTAAACTCGATCCCGGTCGCGCGATTGCTCGCGCTCGGCAAAAAAAGCTGTCAACGCCCGTTGCAGCAATGCCGCGCGCAGTCGCTCGATCAGCGCGATGCGCTCGGCATCGAAGCGCAGTACCGCCAATAACGCGGTCGACTGCTGCACTTCAGGCTTGGCTTTTTGTATGAAGAAGTCGTCGCGATCGATCGGTTTCAGCGTCAGCAGGCGGTGCCATTCGCCCATGCCGAATATCTGCAGCAGATCTGCAATCGCGTTTCGCGCGCCCGATTTGATGATCGCGCCTTTTGCATTCAGGGCGTTGGTTTCGAGCCATTCACGATGCGCATTGATCGCCTCCGCATGCGCGAGTAGCTGGTCGATCTCGCCGTCCAGATCAGCGATTGCCGCGGGTGGCTGCAACATCTGTTCCGCGAGCGGGGCCAGCTCTGCTGCCAATGCTTCCGGCATTTGATACAGCGCGTGCAGGGGCAACGGCTTGTGCTGCTCGCTGATCAGGAGCTGCCGCCAGGTGTGGCGGACCGATTCGAGCAGCAGGCTCGGCAAGCTCTGCAGCCGCTCCGGACGTAGATCGGCAAACGTTGCCAAGGCTTGCTGGCAGAATCCATGAATTGTTCTGACCTGCGCGAGGTCGGCCGATTGGCGCGCCAGTTGCAACCGGAGCCGGAGTGTTGTGCCACCAAGCTCGGCACCGCGCTCGGCCAAGTACTCGGCGAGCTCGCGATGCGATTCGGGGCACTCCGCAGCGCTCAGATCAAGCAGGGTTTCGGCTTGCTCAAGCAATCGCGTCAGACGGTCGCGCAACTCTTGGCAGGCGCGCTCGGTGAACGTGACGACCAGGATTTGCTCGATCGGCGTGGCTTGCTCGATTAGCAACCTTAAGACCCAGTGCACGAGCGCGTGCGTTTTGCCAGTACCGGCATTTGCCTCCAGCAGCACCGCCCCGATCAACGGAAAATCTTGCCAGCGGGAAAACGTCGGTGCGCCCCCCAGATCGGGCGTGGCTGCGGTCTGGTCTGAAGGCGGGTTCACGGGCGCTCAGGTTTTCAACATGACCATGGCCCGGCCGCTGGCGAGAAGCTGGCCGGACTGGCAGACCTGGAACTGGTACTGCCAACTGCCCGGACCAACGGCCAACACGGATGCCTCCGTCTGTAGCGCGCCCTGGACCACCTCAATCCGATCGGAGGCGAGCACCAGATCACGCAGCGATACCAGCAAGCCCGGGTTCGCCCGGCCACCCTGGGCCGCGGCCAGCAACCCGCCATGAACGGCCATTGCCTGCGCACCGAACTCGGCCAGATGCACCGCTGCGACGCCGACACTGCGCGCCAGCGGATGCGCGCTCGGGTGCGGCGCGTCGGCTTCCAAAAGAATACGCTCAGCCGAGTGATCGAGCACGCGATCGTGCAGGCACATGCTGCCTTGATGCGGAATCAGGGCTGCAATGGCTTCCTTGGTTTGCGGCAGATTCATGCGGCCTCCGGTGTGGGCGATGCGTCGGATCGGTCTTGCAGCAACATCAGCGCAAGGGCGAAATTGCACAGCACGCCAAGGCTGACCGTCAATCCTAGCGCGCGCAACACGGGCAGGCTGGAACTCGCGAGCAGCACAAACACCATCAGCGTGGACACCGCGCACACCAACAGCCCGTGCAAGCTGGCCAACGGGTCAGCATCGGGCTCGGATTGCGCCGCCTCAAAGAACAATGCGTAGTCAATGCCAAGACCGGCAGCCAATACCAGCGCGATGAGATGAAACAGCGACAACGACACCCCAAGCCCGGTCAGCACCGCGAGCACCAGGATCGTGCTGAACACCATTGGCTGTATGACGCGAAGGCTGCGGCGCCAGGAGCGCAATGCGAGACCGATTACGAGCACCAACGCCAGCGCCGCCCAGAGAAGACTGTTCAGAATCGCATGGCGATAGCGCGTCACCATCGCCTCTGACGCTTGCTTTAGGTCCAGGAAATGCAGATCAGCATGACGGCCCGCGAGCGCGGCCACCGCGTCGGCGTCCACCTGACCGCGAAACGTGATCAGCGCGACCGTTTCGCCATCGCGCGTCCACAGGAGGCTCGCCAATCGCAGCCCCAGAGGCGTGTTCGCCAGAGCATCTGGTCGAAGCAGCGCGCGGCTTTTTGCTACGGCCAAGTCCGCCACGAAATCGGAGAACGCGGCTGGATCGAAATCGGTATCGGCGATGGCCGCGTCCAACAAGGCTTGGGCTCGTTCCGGCGTCGGCAACGCGGCCTGCCGCTGCAGTTGCAACGCGGTTGACGGCAGCAGTTCGGCGGCGTGATCAAATCCGCCCAGTTTGCCCTCGGCGACTGCACGCTGGAGCTCCGGCGACAGCGCTTCCAGCGACTGCAGGACGGATTCCGAATTTGGTCCGCGCAGCACGAGCAAATACCGCATGTCGGGTGCCGCCAGTGCACGCCGCAGTTCGATTTCGCGATCGAGCCAAGCCTGTGGCAACGGCGACAGGCGGGCGAGATTGTTCTCCCAACTGGGCCCACCCTGTGTCCACAACCAGATCAATGCGAGCCCGCTGACCGCGGTCGCGAGGATGCGCAGGCGTCGCCAATGCAACAGGTGCCGGCTCAGGCGCGAAAGCCATGGCGCGCGGCTCGCGGCGCTCGGCACGCCGACCCAATCCGGCAGCCACCAGCGCGTACAGACAGCGGCAACGACGAGGCCGGTAACCGTGAACACCGCAAGCTGGGCGAGCCCCGGCACACCCGACAGATAGAACGCGACGTAAGCAATCGACGTGCTCGCGACGCCGGTCAGCAACGTCGGCCAGATGCGTGCGGCAGAGACCGTCGCGGGCTCATCGCCCTTGAGGTGCGAGAGCAGGTGAATCGGATAGTCCTGCGCGACGCCAATCAGCGTAAAGCCAAACGCCAGGGTCACGCCGTGCACGGTGCCAAAAACAAGGCTGACCGCAGAAATACCAGCAAGGCCTGCTAAGACCAGAGGCAAGCCACCAAGCAGCAAGTAGCGCCAACGGCGATACGAGAGCCACATCAGGACCACCATCAGGATCGTCGCAATCAGGCCCAGCAAGTTGGCCTCGTTGCGAATGCGCGATTCCATCCGTACCGAATAGGCGCCCGGACCATTGATCGTCAACGTGGTCGCGCTGCCAGTGGCGATGCTCGCAAAGCCCTGTTCGATGCCCGCGAGCAACTGGCGATTCGCGTTCGGGTCGAATGCTGCAGCCGCCGGCTCCACCACCAGCAAGGCGCCAAGTGGCTTCGTTTCGAACCACACATCGAACGCTTTCTGCGGCTCCGCATCCGGGCTCAGCGATTCGGCCAGATGTAGTACTTCGAGCGTGGGGTCGCGACCGAGCCAATCTTCGAGCAACATGCCAGCAGGTGACGCCAGCTCGGCAGCGCGATCCAATAACGCCTCGTGCAGTTGCGTTGCGTTGAGTGGCTCGGCGTCGAAGCGATCGGTCAGCAGATAGCGCGCAGCAAGCAGCGTTTCCGGCAGATCGTCCAGCGTCTCACTGCCATTAGCGACCAAGCGAATGTCGTCGCGTTGACTCAGCAAGTCCTTGAGCGCCAAAGATTGCCCGGCCAGCGTTTCGGAATCGGCGCCCTGGATACTCAGAAACAGCAGACGCGACCCCGGACCCTCGGCGATCTGATCCAACAGCAGATGCTCGTCCGCGGTTTCGGGCGCCGGCATGAAGGCACGCAGATCAGCACTGATCTTGAGCCGCGGCAGGCTGATCAGCGCCAGGAGCACCATCGCTGCAATCGCCCCGAGCAGGCGTAGCCAGCGCGACGTCGAAGGCCGATGGCTCACGGTTTCTGACAGAACTGCGTGAGGGCATCGACGGTGGTGACATCCGCCGGCAACGTGGCCACGCGGTCACCGAGCACCAAGAGACTTTGCTCATGATCCGGCTCGACAAAAGCAAGGCAATGCACATGCGGGCCTTGGCCCAGCACATCGATGCGGCTGAGCCGCTTTTGCATGGCGGCTTGTTTCGGGATCAGACTCAGGCGAAACCCGCTTTCGAGGTCGCTCGATTCGATCGCAAACCCAGCCTGCAATCGCGCCAGGTCGCCGCCCAGCAGACCGGTGACGCTATCCAACAGCGCGGCCAGGGCAGGCACGCGTTTGAGGGCGTATTGGCGTTTGCTTTGCCCCGGACGTTCGATCGTAATCATGCCATTGGCGATCGTGCTCTGCTCCGGTCGCGGCGTTTGTACCGCGCGGACCAAGTGTGTGGGCCCAAGATATTGGAGTTCGCCGCGGCTTTGCGCCGGCTTTTTGGTGAAGCGCGAGAATCGAAACTCGGCGAACGGCTCATGCACGGGCGGCTCGCGCTTCAGCCCGGCGACGAGCGACTCGATCGTTGTTGCCGACGCGGCGCCACTTGGCCACTCAAGGCTCAGTGCGAGCAGAATCAGGACGAGGCGCTTGCCAGAAATCATAGAAGTTGAACCAGTTGTAAGGATACGCGCGCGCCATCTGCTCAAGGTAGGCCGCGTAGCGGGCCATGATGTCCCTCAGGCCGGCATCGCGATCTTTACGCGCAAAATGGAGGCCATCGCTGAAGCGCTCGAACACGAGGCGATAGCGATTGCCACCGAGATAGAGCCCGAAGCACAGACTGATCGGCACCCCGAGCGTTGCCGCAATTTGCCAGGGTGCCCGCGGAAACGGCGCCGGCTCGCCGAGAAACGGCAGTCGGAGTTGCGGTTCGTTCGGCGCTGCGCGATCGGCCAGTAGCGTAACCAACGCGCCTTGCTCGAGCGCTTCCTTGATCTGCATGACGATGCTCATGCCGTCCTGGCCCGCATCGATCACGGTGGCTGCCACCGCAGGGTTCAGTTCGGCCAATAAACTCGTGATGGCCGGATTGTGTTTGACATCGAGCACGACGCGGACGGTCACATCGGGTCGACGCAGGCTCAGCACCCGCAGCACCTCGAAGCTGCCCAGGTGCGAGCCGAGCATCAGGACGCCGCGGCCCATGTCCAAATGCGCATGCAGACCTTCGAGTCCTTGCACATCGATATCAAAACCACGGAATTGACCACTGAGCAAGAACACGCGATCAAGAATGGTGCTGGCAAAGGCATGGATATGCCGGGCGCAGTCCCGCCAGCCCGCCGGGCGACCAAGGACGCGACTCAAGAACGCCAGGGACGCACGCCGCTCGGGCACTCGTTTGAAGAAGAAGTACAGCGTGATCGGCAACAGCAGGATGCGAGCAAGCGACCGACCGCAATACTGCGCGTAGGTGCGGATCAGCCACAGCGCAAATCGCCCACCGCCCTCCGGGCGCTGCCGCCAGTCCACTTTGGGATCGGCTGCCGCGCTCATCGCTGCACCTTGCCGCTGGCAATCACATCGCGATCACGTTGTACTTTGAAGCTGAACGTCAGCGCATCGTGAGTCGTGAGCTCGATGTCGGCCCATTGCTCAGGCAGCAGCGGCGTCAGAAACTTGACTTGCGGCCAGCGCGTTGGCGCGGCCCCAGGCCAATGCGCGAGCAGCGCGAGTTGTACTTCTTCAAGAATCACCACGCCGGGCACCAACGGCTGCTCCGGGAAATGCCCCGGCAGACAAGGATGGCACGCATGCACCACGAAGCGCGTGCGACTGGTTGCGGTTGACGCGGGCAGATCAGCCATGACGCCACTCCTTGACCAGGCGCGGGCTATGCTCAATCACGCGTTTGATGAAATCGACGAAATTTGTATAGGGCATATTGTGAAAGCGCTGCTTTCGGACTTGCCATTCGAGCACCATGAGCGCCGCCATGGCGAACCAACTCAGCCCATGCGCGACGAATGCAAAATGGCCAGCCTGCAGCGGTGATGTCGACCAGACTAAGCCCAATTGCGCCAACAACCCTTCCGGCACCACCAGCGCGAACAAGGCTGTTTCGATGAGCAGCAGGCTGGAGAATAGCAACGCCCATAACAGCGTGACCGTGCGCGCATAGCCGACCATGAGTTCGGTGGGCGGATGCTCAGGTCCGTGAACGATTCGAATAAAGCGCACGATCAGCGGCTCATGTCCGGCGCGCAGGGTGCTGCCGAACAGGTAGGCAAGAAAACCATGAATCAGCATGGGCGGTAGGAACAGCAGCAACTTGGGATTGCCGTGCTGCCAAAGCCAGAGCGTCAGGACCGAGAGCGTGAGTGCCAAACCCAAGATCCACATGCTGCGACGCTGCCAGGCCATCAGGGTCAGCGCCAACGGCAGCAGCACCAATACCCAGGGCGAATAACCGCGATCCCCGTGCCATAGCGCCAGTGGTGCCAGCAGCACATAGGCGATCAGCAAGCCAGCAGTGAGAATCTTCACATTGCGCGATTGGCTTCGATGTGCGCTGACAGCGCCCGCAGCGAGGCAAAGATGCGACGATTATCTTCGTTATCGGAACGCAGCTGAAAGCCATATTTCTTGGACACGGCCAACGCCAGCTCCAGCGCGTCGATGGAGTCGAGACCCAGATCGGCGCCAAACAGCGCCTGCTCAGGATCGATTTGTTCGGGCTGGATGGATTCCAGATTCAGGGCGGAAACCAGGAGCTCAGCCAGCTCGCGCTCGGCTGGGGATTGTGTTTGCATCATGCACCTAAAAGCGATTCGAGTTTTGGCGCCGTAGGGGCAGCACCGACACAGCACGCAGATGGGTCTGCCGGGCTCGCATTCGGCGCCCGCCCGACTGGGCCTCGTACCGATTTGTCGTGGAGCAAGCTCCAACAATCAAGTCAGCCCGGGGTGCCGCGGCGCGCATTCAGTGCGTGAAGTGTATCATGGGCATTATTTGCCCCGATTTTGATCCTGTGCCCGCCGCTGAAAATACTGCCAGAACCCGTGCCGATACCGCCGCTGCAATCGCCGCCGAGACCGCATTTGATGTCCTGATTGCAGGGGGCGGACCGGCTGGCAGCACGATCGCCACGTTATTGGCCCGAAAGGGTTGGCGGGTGTGCCTTTGCGAAAAGGACGCGTTTCCGCGTTTTCACATTGGTGAATCGCTGCTGCCGATGGGGATGCCCATTCTGGAGCGTCTGGGCGTGCTGGAAGCGGTCGAGGCGATTGGCGTGATCAAACGCGGCGCCGATTTTCCGGCTGCCAACGAACGCGGCTACAACGTGTTTCATTTTGCCCGCTCACTGAATCCCACGTGGCCCCATGCCCTGCAGGTGCGCCGGGATCAGTTCGACGCGGTGCTACTCGACAACGCAAGGCGCGCGGGCGTGGCGGTGCAAATCGGTGGCCGGGTGCAGCCGGATGCGTTCGACTTGGACGGCGTTCGGGCCCAGGTCCGGTTCGCCGATGGTCGTGTCGAGGCGATCCGGGCACGATATTTAGTCGATGCCACCGGTCGCGATACCCTGATGGGCGACCAACTGAAGCTCAAGCAGAAGAACAAGAAGCACCAGAGCGCAGCGCTATTCGCACATTTCCGTGGCGCCGTCAGGCGACCAGGAGACGATGCGGGCAACATCAGCATTTATCGATTTCCGAACGGCTGGGTCTGGCTGATTCCGCTGCCAGACGACCTGATGAGTGTTGGGGCGGTGTGTTACCCGGAGTACCTGAAGCAAAGGACGACGCGCGGCACCGAATTCTTGCTCGACACGCTGCGCAGCATTCCGGATGTCTGGTCTCGACTTGAGGCCGCTGAAATTGTCGGCAACCATCACGCCACCGGCAACTACAGCTACACCCTGAGCGCGGTCGCCGGGCCGCGCTGGATCAGCGTGGGCGACGCTTCGGCGTTCGTCGACCCGATTTTTTCCAGCGGCGTGTTCCTCGCCATGAACAGCGCCGAGCTGGGCGCCGAACTCGTCGATCAGGTGTTGCGAGAACCAAGCCGCGAGCCAGCCTTGCAAAAGCACTATTGGCGAACCCTGCAACATGGCATCAAAACGTTTTCGTGGTTTATCGAACGCTTCACGTCACCCGCCATGCGCCACTTGTTCGCGAATCCGCGCAACATCTGGCGTCTGGAAGAAGGCCTGATTTCGATGCTGGCTGGCGACGTGTTTCGCGATGGCGGCGTGCGCAAGCGCCTGCTGTTGTTCAAGGTCATTTACTATCTGCACGCGTTGGCGATGTGGAAAGAGCAATGGCCGCATCTGCGCTTTCTGAAGCGCCAGACCAAGGTGGCGTTTTTGGGCGGCACGACGAGTCAAGACCATGTCTGAGGCCGCCGAGCGCTTGTTTCCCGCACCGTCCCTTCTGGTGCGCTACGGCGATCCTGCCGACGTGCCGGCGCATTCGCTGCTCGCGGCGGTGCGCTATCACGAGTCGAGTCCGGCCACCGGCGCGCTGACAATCGATAGTGGGTTTTCGATTTGGGCGCGCTCGCCGGAACTCGCCCAAAAGCCTGGTCTCTGTGAGCTGTGGGTCACCGATTGCCCGGTGGCACATCATCAAGACGGCGCGTTGCGTTTTGCCGATGATGGGCGGTTTCTGTTTGGCGTCATCGAAATTGACGAGGGCGAAGCCGGCTCAATCGAGCGGGCGGCCGAGATCGCTTATCAGCGCATTATCGATTTCATGGCAAAACGTCCGGGCAGCCAAATTCTGCGTTACTGGAATTATTTTTCGCGCATCAATGAAGGCCAGGGCGATGCCGAGCGATATCGCCACTTCTGCACGGGCCGAGCCAGCGGCCTCGGCGATTTTCGCGTCGAGCAGCTACCCGCAGCGACTGCCATCGGGCGTCAGGACGACACGCCGTGCCTCCAGGTGTATTGGCTCGCTGCGAGCGCAGCCGGCCGCCATATCGAGAATCCCAGGCAAGTGTCGGCCTATCGCTATCCACGTTGCTACGGGCCCACAAGCCCGAGTTTCTCGCGTGCCCATCTGCTGAGCCAGGGCCCTTTGCTGATCTCTGGCACCGCCAGTGTGGTCGGCCACGAAAGCCATCACGTCGGCGATCTCGATGCACAGTTCCATGAAACGCTGAGCAATCTGAACTCGCTGATTCAGAATGCACGGCGATTTCACGACCGCCTGCCCGTGCGTTTCGGCGCACAGAGCGTGCTGAAGGTGTATTTGCGGCACCGGGAGCATCTCGACCGCGTGACGCGGCTAATGTCGGCACTGCCGAACACGCCCTGGATCATTGTCGGTGGCGACATCTGCCGAGCCGACTTGCTGATCGAGATCGACGGTTTGCACCAGTAGCAAAAGGCCCAGAAGCGGCCAAGACCTCAACGCTCGGTGCGCAGCACGCTCAAGGCATCGGCCGTGGCCAACGGCATCGTGTCGATGTCGACGTGCGGGCGGCAAAGTCGGAACCCAGGCACGGTCTGGCTCAAACGACTGACCCAGTTCAGATGCAGTGACAACTGCGCGGGCGCGAAGATCAACGCAGCAACGCTGTCGCGAATCAGGCGTTTGCGCACTTCGGCAGGCGGGAGCGCGACCAATCCGGGTGGGCCCGCGTGATACTCCGGCCACAGCAATCGACCAAGCGTCGGCTGGTTTGGGCCTTGCAGGAACGGCGGATTCAGCTTGAGCTGCGGAAACGGCCCGGCAAATTCACCAGCCGAATTCAGCACGACCAGATCGTCGGCGTATCGCGCCCAACCCTGCTGGCTGGCGACGCGCGCGAGCGTCGATTTGCCTTGTCCTGAGGGGCCCAACAGCAGATCGAGCCCGAACGGCCCGGAGATCGCGCTCGCGTGCAGCGCAAACAGACCTTTGGTCGCGAGCAGACTGAGCAATCCCGGCCCTAACAACGCTTCTTGCACGTCGCCCTGGGCGGTGGTTTGGCTCACTTGTGCCACGACGATCGCGTCGCTGATCCAGAGCTCGAGCCCATGATCAAAGCGCACGACGGTTTGGCCGCCCCCGTTTTCGCCAAACGTCAGTGCGCGCGTGCGGCCGCCGAGTTGGGCGTCGCAGCGGAGATAGCGCGTCGGCTCAGCAAATTCGAATGGGATGTTGGGCGCCGCGATCGGCTGGGCGCTGGCCCAGAGCGGCCAGGGGCAGGCGACGGGTTGTCCGGCGATATCATGGACGAACAGGCTGCTGCCTGAGCGTCCGCGGTCAATCAGCCAGAACATGCCGGCAACGCTCAGAGCCAGGATTAGCGAAAACAGTGGTTGAGATCGCGCTGCTGCGAGCGACGCGCCCGGCGCGATGCGCGCGGTCCAAACGATGGATCAGGGGCAACCTGGGCACTTGAACGTGCCGGCGCCGCCAGAGTCGCCCACGCCAGGGGAGGCGCCCAATGTCAGGTCGCGCAGCGTGCCAAGGTCGGTCATGCAAGGGGAGACATAGGCCTGACGCTCAGGCGTCACCTGAGGATCAGCTGCGATTTGGCTCAACTTGGTCATGGTGAAGGGATTCCCGGATCAGCCTGAGATCTTACCGCAATGTTCCGTCACGAATTGCGGTCTCATGCCAAATTTCGTAGCAAAGTGCTTGCCAGACGTGGAGACCGGCGGCTTCCGATCCCGCCCGATCGATAGAGGCTAGCACTGTTTCGGGCTGAAGATACCGGCTCCAGCGGGCATTGGGTTGGTTCAGGCGCGCCAACACCGCGTCGCGATGCACAGCCAGACCGTGCCAAAACCAAGGCGCCAGGCTGCCCGACTTGGGGCGCAGCCGAATCGCATCGGGCAATTTTTGGTTCAGCCATCGGCGCGTCAGCCACTTGCGCTGGCCATGTCGCTCAGAAACATGCACCGGCCACTGCAAGGCCAAATCCAGGAGCGCCTGGTGTCGATATGGGAAACGCAGTTCCAGGGGGTACGCCGAGCCGAAGTACCAGGCCCCTTCAGCATCCAAGCGCGGGGCCGCAGCAAAAATATCGACCAACCGACTGTGATCCTCGATCGGCCAATCCGGCACATCGATCGGCGGCAGCGGCGTCAGCAGTTCAGCAGCAAAAGGTGTCAACGGACTTGATTCGAGCGGTTGGGACTGCCACGAACGCGGCCACCAGGGCCCGGCCCTGAGACGCCTGGACAGCTTGTGCCAACCTGCGCTCGCAGCGAGTCCGTAGCGGGACCCGCGCCAAGCGGAGGTCCAGGCGAGTTGGGGCTCCGGGTATAAATGATCACCAAAATTGCCGGACAAAAGCGTGGTTACCCCCGAATCGGTGGCGGCTTGCATCAACGCGTCGTTCAAAGCCCGATAGGGATTCGCCAGCGGTGCATCCGGATTGATCGGTAGCGTGTCCAGATTCGCGAATGGGGTGGTATGGGCCGGCACGACGGTCAATGGCAGTCCAAGCGCAGCGGCCGTCTTGGCGGCGAATGCGGATTCGTCCGAACGCGCGAGTGGCAGTTGCCAAGTGAACAATTGCGCGCGTTGCCGGGTCGCGGCAAGGCCTGCGGCCAGCGAGCTGGAGTCGATGCCGCCACTTAGCATCAGACCGAGCGACCCCGGCCGATGCTCGTCCCCCAACGCACGGCGAAGCGCCTGATCCAAGGCCTGCAACCAGTCCCGGTCGGTCCGGGCGGCAATTGGCTCAACGTTGATGGGCGCCGGCTCGCTGATCCGAAATGCGCCAGTCGGATCGGCGCTGAGGCGGGTCCCTGGACGCAGGCATTGGACGCCTTGAAAGAAACATGCCGGCGGACCGAGGGGACGATGGGCAAAAAACGCGGCAACGGCATCCGGGTTCTCAGCAATGGGCAAGCCCAACCCCGCCAGCAGCAGGCGTGGCGAACTGCCCGCCGCAAACCGGCCAGCCTGGCCCTGAAAATAGACGTTCCGCTCAGCATGCCAGCCGCGGCCGAGCGTCCACGCGCCGGCCTCGTCGCGCGTCAGTTCGAGTGCATGGGCGCTGGTTTGGCCATTGTCGGCGGCCAACGGCTGGCTGGAGACGCGCATGCGCACGCGCTTTGCATCGACCTCATGCAACCACGATGCATGGCCCGACCAAACCAGCAATGCGGCCTCGGGATACTCGTACTGGCGGCAAGGGTTGCGATCGGCCGGCCCACCCGGGCGCTGGCCATACGCGTGCCACCACAGTCGGGCCCGGCGAACGGCGTCCGCGCGGGCATCGGATGGGGGGAGGCACAAGAGCAGAAAAGCGGACATTTCGACATGATGCAGCAAGCACCCGTTTCGAAAGAAGGGGCCTGTGGGATAATCGTCAACCGTAATCCTTCAGGACCCCGCTCATGAGCGAACGCGATGTGATGGAGTATGAGGTCGTCGTCGTCGGTGCTGGCCCTTCGGGCCTCGCCGCCGCGATCCGCCTCAAGCAGCTGAACCCCGAAATCAGCGTTTGCGTGATCGAGAAAGGGTCCACGGTCGGCGCGCACATTTTGTCAGGTGCGGTCATTGACCCGAGTCCTTTGGATGCCTTGCTACCCGGTTGGCGCGACAACCCGCCATCGATCTGCGTGCCGGCCAAGGAAGACGAGTTCTGGTGGCTGAACAAAACCGGCGGACGCAAGCTGCCAACCCCACCTCAGCTCAACAACCACGGTAATTTCATCGTGTCGCTCGGCGCCACGTGCGCCTGGCTGGCGACCCAGGCGGAAGCGCTGGGCGTGGAGATCTATCCAGGCTTTGCGGCAGCAGAGACCCTGTTTGGCGACCAAGGCGAGGTCGTCGGCGTCCGCATCGGCGACATGGGCATTGCGAAAGACGGCAGCCACAAGGACGGTTACACGCTCGGCATCGATATTCGCGCCAAGCTGACGGTCTTTTCGGAAGGCGCTCGCGGGCATCTGACCAAGCAACTCGTCAAGCGCTTCAAGCTCGACGCCGATTGCGATCCGCAGACGTACTCGATCGGGATCAAGGAACTCTGGCAACTGCCGCCGGGCCGCGTGGATGCGGGCCGCATCGTGCATACGTTCGGGTGGCCGGCGGATACCGCGACTTATGGCGGCAGCTTCCTGTATCACCTCGACAAGGACCGCGTCGCGATCGGCTACGTGACCGGCCTTGACTATCAGGACGCGCAGCTGTCGCCGTTCGAATTGTTCCAACAGTACAAACACCATCCGCATGTGAAGCCGCTACTCGAAGGCGGGACGGTCGTGTCTTACGGCGCCCGCGCCATTGCCGCCGGGGGCTACCAGAGCCTGCCGAAGTGCGAGATGCCGGGCGCGATGCTCGTCGGCGATACCGCGGGCCTCCTCAACGTGCCAAAGATCAAGGGCACCCACCAAGCCCTGCGCAGTGGCATGCTCGCGGCCGAACACTGGCACGAATTGCAGACCGCCGCCGGATTCGACCAGCGCCTGCGGCAATCTGCCGTTGTCGCCGAGCTCAAGAAGGTGCGGAACTTCAAGCCCGGTTTCCACAAAGGCCTATGGTTCGGGATGATCAACTCGGGGCTCGAAACGGCGACCGCTGGCCTGCTGCCGTGGACGCTGCACAACCATGCCGACGCGGAGCAGCTGAAAAAGGTCGCAACTTACACGCCCCCAGAGCGCGATTTTGTCAGCGAAAAAACGCTGCCGCCACGTGATCGCCTGGCCTCGGTGTTTTACGCCAGCACCGCGCACGAAGAAGATCAGCCGGTGCATCTGAAGGTGGCCGACACCAACATTTGCATCACCCGCTGTGCGGAGGAGTATCAGAACCCTTGCACCCGTTTCTGCCCGGCCGGCGTCTATGAGATCGCCCAGGATGAAAACGGCAAGCGCTTGCAGATCAATGCCGCAAATTGCGTGCACTGCAAGACCTGCGACATCAAGGATCCGTACCAGATCATCAACTGGGTCACCCCCGAAGGTGGCTCGGGGCCGAATTACCAGAATCTGTAATTCCGAGCCCGTCATTGACTCGGCACGGCTTCAGCAGCAAGTTGCTGCGGCGGCAATGAGGCGGGCCAAGGAGGGCGCGGGTTTCGAGTCGGGACTCATTGCCCCAGAATCAAGCACTTGCGTGCTTGGTTCCGGGCGGGCCATCCATGGCCCGCATCGCCTCTGAACTTGTTCAGAGGCTCCCTAAGCAACTGATTCGCTTGGCAAGCTCGCTTGATTTGCGCGGATCGTGGGATGCCAGTCGACCAAGCTTGCCGGCCGGTGGCGTCGGATGCGACACTTTCGGAACTTTTCCGCCCGTCCCGGGTCTGAGGCCTGCCGGTGTTTACCAGAGCGCATTGTCGAGCTGGACTCTCGCCCCCTCAGAGCCAAGGATGGCTCGCTCCCGATTCTTACGATCAAGGTGATTCATGCTCCGTACTGTTGCTCTGACGCTGGCGTTCGCTGGCGCCCTTTCCGCCACCAGCGCCCACGCCGACGAACAGCAGGTCCGTGCGGCCATCAAGTCGCTGGTGCCGAATGCCACGATCGATTCGCTGGCCGACGCCCCAATGCCTGGTTTTACCGAAGTGTCGCTCGGCGGCACGGTGATTTACGTCAGTGACGACGGCAAGTATCTGATTCAAGGCTCGGTGTTTGATATCGCAAACAAGACCGACCTGACCGAAAAGCGCCGCGCCGATGCGCGCAAGGTCGAATTGGCCAAGGTTCCGGCTGACAAGATGATCCGCTTCAAGGCCAAGGACGAGAAGTATCGCGTGACGGTCTTCACCGACATCGATTGCGGCTACTGCCGCAAGCTGCACCAGGAAATCGCGCAGTACAACGATCTCGGCATCACGATCGATTACTTGTTCTTCCCGCGTGCGGGCCTGAACTCCGAGTCGTACAACAAGGCGGTTTCGGTGTGGTGCGCGGCAGACAAGGCCGCTGCCATGACCGATGCCAAGGCCGGCAAGGAAGTTCCGACCAAGACCTGCGCGAATCCGGTTGCCGATGATTACCAACTGGGCCAGAAGGTCGGCGTCAATGGCACCCCAGCCATGTTCACGGCTGATGGCACGCAAGTTGGCGGGTATGTCCCGGCCGCGAACCTGTTCGAGCGGCTGAGCAACACGAAGGTCGCACTCGGCAAATAATTGCTGTGCACGTGTTTGTGTTGCATTAGAAACGCCCCGCCATGTGCGGGGCGTTTTTGTTTGAGCGCCGTTAACCTGGTACCGGCTCGAGTGGTTCCGGGGTGGGAAATTCCGCGCACGATGTATCTTGTATCCATTGTCAGATACACCCACGCTTTGGGCCCATTTGGATCGATCCACCGCGCCACAGGCTGTCGAATCTCGACTTAGTGCGACGTTGCAAGTTCTCGCCGACAGCGGCCGACTTGCCTCGTAGCCGATACCGAGATTTGCGAGCACCAATGCCACCAGAAGAGGACTATCAGAATGCGCACGAATCTTGGCAGTCGCCCAATTGCGATTGCGCTCACCGGCTTGCTCGCGTTTGGCTTGTTGTTTGCTGGTTTTACCGCGCAGGCTGCGACTGATGAATCATTGAATTCGGACGCGGATGAAGCGTCGTTGGACACGGAAACGGATGCCGAGCCAACCCTATTGGCGAAAATGATCGCATCGGCACTCCATGAATCTTGGGCGCCGAAGTTTGAGGCTTATGTTCGAGCGACCGAAATTGGCGAGACAAACCGGCGCTATCCCGATAAATTGGACGACGGTGTTCGTCGTGCGATCGATGAACATACCGTCAACGTCGCCATGACCATCCAGTACGGTCCGAAAGGCTGGCAATTGGCGGTGCAAGAACTGCTGGACGAGCAATTAAGCCCGGACGAGGTGCACACGCTGGAGGAAGCGCTCGATTCTGAGGCTGGCAGAAAATTGCTTACGGTCCTGGTGAGCAATGGCTCCCTTGAGTGGACGCGCTCAAGGCTGATGCAACGCGCCCGGCGACTTCAACCGCTAATCGAGTTTACGGAGTTGGAATCGCTGCACGGCCGGACCGATATTGCGAACGTCGGCCATTACTTCGGGCGTTCACAGATTTCGCTGTGCGAGCGGGTAGTTCCCTTTACCGTCCGAAGTTCCAAAGGCGCATCAGTGACAAGCACAACCTGCGCCCTTGGACGTCCGCAGTCTGCCGGTTCCGGAAATTTGCTGCGGATCGGCCTGGCCGCCAACCAGTCCTATACTGTCCAGTTGGAGCATCACGATGTGGATTATCCAATCGGTGCATTGCCAGTCGCCATTTACCAGGGTTTTGCCGTGTCTGGCGAAGAGGTCAAGTTGTCGCTTGCGCTTGCTGACGGTGACATGCCGAGCGCTTACATCACACTTGGTGCGGCCAAGGAGCCGGCTTCAGATCTGCGATTGAAGCCGTTATCCGTCTGTGTTCA
The DNA here is from genome assembly GCF_003015185.1 of Ahniella affigens. GTDB lineage: Bacteria > Pseudomonadota > Gammaproteobacteria > Xanthomonadales > Ahniellaceae > Ahniella > Ahniella affigens. The sequence goes on along the minus strand of NZ_CP027860.1, from coordinate 5,776,589 downwards.
GAACGTGCCAGCCCTCGATGTCTTGAATCGTGCAGCGGCCCTTTTTGATGGGACGTTTCATATGGGTGTCGCCGATTTCAAGAACGAGCGCGTGAACTTCTGTGATGATGGCCTCTCGATTCAGACGTTGAGCGCTCTGTTCGCCGGCATGAGAGATACGTTGCTCTGCATCGATCAGGACAACCACTTTTCCGCTTTGCCTGTGGATGCATTGCCGATCAAGGGTGCTGAGTGCAAGACCCTGGCAAGCTTGGCGAAGGAAACCAGGCCCAAGCGCTCAAAGCGCCCCGAGTGACGCGCCAGAATCAGAGCCAGCGCTGCGCGAGCAGGGCTACCGTAGTCAGGCTCGCCGCCGCATAAACTCCCGCCAGCGCATCATCGAACATCGCGCCAAAGCCGCCACTGAGCTCGCGATCAGCCCAGGACACGGGCCAGGGTTTCAAGATGTCAAACGTGCGGAATAACACGAAACCGACCAGCATTTCACACCAGAGCGGCCACGCTGATAGCCCAAGCATCGGCCACAACCACACGGCAGGCGCGAGCGTCAGCCATTGTCCGACCCACTCGTCCAGCACCAGCAAACCCGGGTCTTCGCGCGGGATCACGTCGCGAATCTTGCGTGCGGCCAGCATGCCGATCAGGAACACTATCGGCATCGCGATGGCCAGCCAGACCGGGTGCTGGCGCAACCAGAAATACGGAATCAAAGCGGCAAGCGAGCCGAAGGTGCCCGGTGCCTTGGGGCTAAGACCGGAACCCAGGCCACTGGCAATCCAGATCCAGGGATTTCGATAGGCGCCCTTGGGCAGTGTGTTCATGTGAAGTGCTCGTATCCAGAGGGGCCGCCGACGGTATCGATTTGGCCATGATGGTGAATCCGGCACCCGGGCTCGGCCTCGAAACAACCAATCACCGACGCCGCGTGGCCCAACGCCTTGGCAGCGACTAAGAGTAAGTCCACTTGCGCAGGTGCGCACGCGGCCAGCAGCGCGTAGTCATCGCCACCGCGCGTCACCATGTCGCGAGCCTCACTACTGCCAAAGTGCTCGCTCAACCACCCAAATTCCTCGATCGCATCGAGATCGACCTTGGCACCAACGCCACTGCTACGCGCGACGTGCATGAGATCGGCCAGCAAGCCGTCACTCACATCGATCAGCGCGCTGGCGTGAGTGCGGAGCACCGCGTCCATGCCGATCTTGGGTTCGGGGCGATTCAACGCTTGCAAGCATTGTTGCTCGAACGGATCCAAGAGCGGCGACGCGCGCTCAGACTCCGGTCGCGCCAGTTGCCAGCGGAGGCCAGCGGCCGCAAGCCCGAGGCGGCCAATGCGGATCAAGGCATCGCCAGCGCGCGCGCCGCGGCGGCGCACCGCCTGCCCGTTCGGACAGAAGCCGTGAATAGTGATGGTGATCGCCAAAGGGCCACGCGTCGTGTCGCCGCCAATGAGCGCGAGTCGATGCGGCAATGCCAACGCCTGGAATCCCGCAAAGAACCCTTTAAGCCAATCGGCGTCGAGCTTCGGCAGCGTCAGCGCAAGGCTCACCCACGCCGGCGTCGCACCCATCGCCGCAAGATCCGACAGATTCACGGCGAGCGATTTCCAACCGACATCGTAGGCCGCGGTGCCATGGGGAAAATGCACGCCGGCCACCGACGTGTCGGTGCTGACGATCAGGTCAAACCCCGCTGGCACGGAGAGAACGGCGGCGTCATCGCCTATGCCTGTCAGCACGTCCGGTCGCGATGGCCCAGGCAATTGCCGAATCCAGTCGATCAGTTCGAACTCACGCATGGCAGCGCGTAGTGGCCGGATGGTCTGGGTGTCGTCGTCAAACGCCACGGTTCTTGCCTTGAAAGGGCTGATACCAGGCACGGATTCGCTCGAGATCGGCGTCCAGATCGTCGGTCAGCGGAATCACGTCGCCAATGCCAACAATGCGGTCCGGATAGTGAAAGTAGATCGGACAAAGCGGCACGTTGGCGCGCTTGGCGATATGCCAGAAGCCGCTTCGCCATCGCTCAACATGCCGGCGCGTGCCCTCGGGCGCGAGCACGAGCCAGAATGTGGGACGTTTCTGAAACGCCTCGACGACTTGCTCGACCACGCCGTTCGCATTCGCCCGGTTAATCGGCATGCCGCCAAGCCAATGCAGCAACGGGCCAAGCGGAAACCAGAACGTCTCGCGCTTGGCCATGAACCGAATCCGCAAACCAATGGCGACCTTGATCACCAACCCCCAGTAGCCATCCCAAGCCGATGAATGCGGCGCAGCGATGACCAGCAGGTGCGAGTGATCCGGAAAGTTGCCGACGATCTTCCAGCCGCCAAGCCGAAGCAGCCACTGCGCCACAGACTGAATGAAGCGGCCGTGGGCACGAGGCGCTTTGGGTGGCAGTTCAAAAAAGGGTTTGCTGGACATGTGCAACCGGTTCCGGAATCCGCCTATTTGAGCAAATCCGCGCCAGACGCGCCAATTTGCGCCAAATTGCAGCCATTACACGACGGCGTGCGTGGCCGTCTCGGCACGCTTCATCAAGGTGGCGAGCCGCTGGGACGGGGTTTGACTGAACCGAGTCAATCGTTGCGCCAGCTCTTGTCGCTGCGGGTTTTCTTGACGTCGCCACGCTGCTTCTTGGCGGTCAATCGGCGCGCTTTGGCCGCTTTGGACGGTTTCGTCGCGATCCGCGCCTTGGCCACCACAAAGCCCGATTGCAGGAATCCGATCAAGCGTTCGCGTGCATCCTGCCGGTTGCGGTCCTGCGTACGGAAGCGATTGGCCTCGATGACGATCTCACCCTCTTTCGTGATCCGGCGATCAGACTTGGCCAGGAGCCGCTCTTTGGCATCGTCCGGCACATGCGGCGAATCGCGAAGCTGAAAGCGCAATTCCACCGCGGTCGAGACTTTGTTGACGTTTTGCCCGCCCGGCCCGGCCGCGCGCACAAAGCGCTCAGTGAGCGCCTCGTCGGGAATCTGGCAGCGGGGATGAATGTCGAGCATGGCAGCAGGCATTTAGGTAAACGAGCAGTTTAGCGCTGCTTGCTGATTGTTGGTTGAATGCAGTCGTTCAACGAATTCAACAACGACAACGCCAGCCGAGGACGTTCCGGTCCGAATGACTCGAATGGGCGCGCATGAAGGGGCCACAACTGTCGTCATCCTGGAAGCCGCGCAGCGGATTCCGGGATCCAGGGCAATCTTGCAGCGCGTTCGCAGCGACCGAAACGGGCGTTCAGCAAGTTCGCCATCGAACGGCGCTCTTACGCCTTCCGATTCGTCACAGTCCAAGAAACGACAACGCCACCCGAAGGCGGCGTTGGCGTCCATCTCCCCATTTGGTTCGATCGTAGCAGTTCGCGTTAGGGAGGGTCTGAATAAGTACATCCTGGACTTTCAGACCCGCACCGAGTCCGGCACATGTCCGGACTCGGTGCCCCAGAATCCAGCACTTGCGTGCTGGATTCTGGGCGGGCCATCCATGTCCCGCATCGCCTGTGAACTTGTTCAGAGGCTCCTTAGCGCGCTGCGTTGCCGTTCATATTGCTATTGCGTGCCGAGTCGGTGACCTGAGCCGGGTCACGCATGCCGCTCGTATGGCACCAGCCCGTCTTGTGGCCAAGGTTGTTGGCGCCTGGCAGTTGGCCGTACGCCCGCTCGGTCGTGCCATCTTCCGGATCGCTGAGCAGCACGTCGGTCGCAATGTTGCAGTAGTCATAAACCCAGGACCGGTCGGTGAACGAGGTCGTGTGATAGTAGACCTTGGCACGCGAAGCGTTGCTGATACCGGCGAGCCAGGAGCTGGCGCCGCTGTACGTCAGGTTGGCATTCGTGCCGCAGCCGACGCCGAAGATGCTGCCGAGCACGGCGGCATTGCCAGCCAGCGCGGTGCCTTGGTACGGCGTGCCGACCGACTGGATCAGGCGCGCGCCAGTCGCATTGTCGAGACCGCTCCAGTAGTAGTGGTACAGGTGCAGTGACGCTGCGCCGCCTTGGCTATGGGCCACCACACCGAACGAATTCCACGTTGCGCCGAAAGACTGAATCAGGCGCGCAAACGCATCATGCGAGCGGTTCTGGTTGAAGTCCTGGAACACCGCCGAGTTTGCGAACTGACCAGCAACCGGGCCCCAGGCGTTGCCGGAGCAATAGCCGTGCACGAGCAGGAGCTTGGTGCCAACGCCCTTGCCCTGAGTTGCGAGGCTGGCCGGCTTCGGACCCATGCGCATCTCGTCGGTGATCGACGTGACCGGTGCTGGGCGAGCCTTCATCAAATTCTGCGCGCCGACGACTTCCAAACGCTTGGCTTCGGCCACCGTCATGAAGTAATCCGGGTTCTCCAGGCGGACATCGCGCAGTTCGAACGGTGCCTTGGCCTTCGCATAGCTGGCCCAGCGCGAATCGAAGTTCAGATCGAGCGCACTGTTCTTGACGTCGACCATGCCGCCGATCCAAGACACCGGCACCATCGACTTGCCATCGAGGCCGCGACCCCAGACCTGCGCGTAAGCGCGGTAGTGGCTGCCTTCCACCGCATCGGCGAGTTGCAGTGAGAACGCCAGCCGATCATTACCCGCTGCTTTCGCGCTGACTGTGTTCAGAGACGTGATGCGCATCGCATCGTTGAGCACCGGCAGCAGATGTTCAGTGGTGCGCATGAATTCGCGACCAGCAGCGTTGATGCCGCCCATCATGACCTGGGCTTTGTATTCGCCGCCGAGCTTCGCTTGGAAATCGGCGCCAAAAATACCGTCACCAGCGATGCCATCTTGGTGCAGGCCATCGTCGAACATGCCGAATTCGCTGATCTGGCCCTTTGGATCAGTGACGCGGAGTTTCGCGCTCGTGACCTGGCCGGCAAAGGCTTCTTGCTGCTCATCGTACATAGCGGCAACCAAGCCGACATTGCCAAGGCGCTTCGCCGTGTTACTCGTCGGATAAGCCATCAGGCGCTCAGAACCGCCACCCGACAGCAGCACGAAGCCAGGCTGACCCGAGTTCGACTGGATGTTCAGATTCCACTGCCCCTGCTCCAAACCCTGCAGGCGATAGCGCTTGGCTTTGAACTCATCGCCGGCCAGACCGTAGCTCTCGTTTTCGGTTTCGGTGGCGAGGCGGGACGCCAAGTCAGCGCGCTTGCCGAGCTGATCCTGCATCTGCACCGACCAATTGCGCTGACCGTCGAACACCAGCACTTGCACATCGTCGCCTTCGATGGGCAGACGGAGGCTGGTGCCGAACGCACCACCGCGCTTATCGAGCGTGACCGGAATCAGTGCGGTCTTTGAATGCACGGCAGCAGCGATCGGGTCAATCGGCGCCATGGTGGCGAATTCACTGGCAGGACCAGCCAGCTGCTTGGCAACAATGCCGTCAGCCAGAGCCAGCGGAGATCCGATCACAAGCGCGGCAGCCACCGCAAAACGAAGACGATTGGTACGCACGAAAACCCTCCCAGGTCACGTTGGTAGACAAATTTGAGCCATACGCGACCAGACCGTATGACGAGCGTGGTTTTTGGCGCCTGCTTGCCTGGTTCGGCACGGCGCGCCGGCCTCGCGATTCCCATCGCTGGCGGCACACAGTGTCAAGCGCGGTGACATTGTGAACTAAGTCACAAACAAATTGCACGCTGCACGGCAACAAACGTTCGTTTGAATCCCGGATTCATGCGATGCGGCCCCCCGAGTGTTCATAAAATCAGTAGCTTACGACTGCGCCCGGCGCTCAGCCGCGCGTTTCAAACTCTGCTTTGCTGATTAAATCGGGCACCGCCGGGGTCGCCAAGGCACCTTGCTGGATCCAGTCGTAAATCCGTGCCTGATTCTCCAGTGTGAGCGGCTCGCGGCTCTGCGGCATGCGATCGCCGAGATTCGGATAGGTCGGCGGCAACGCCGGGTCAGCACAGTTGATCTTCCGAAACAGGAGGCTCTGTGCGGCCGATCCCGGCTGCACACGCAGAATGTTCGCGAACTGCGAGCTGGGCTGGTTGACCAATTCAAACCACGATTTTCCCGCGTCGAGCCTGAGGCCACCGAGCGGAAAGGTGGACTCCACGTGGCAGTTCGCGCAGCCACCCGTGAAAATGGGCTGGACCTCGGTTTCGAAGTCCACCGAAAAATCGATCGGGACGGCACTCAGGTCGTCGCAATTGACTGGCCCCGCCAAGGTCTGCGCGCCCGGCAGCAATACGCTGCACAGGATCAGAAGGGCCAGCAAGTAAGGGCGGAGCGTCGACATCCTCGGAGTCTACTCGTTGTCTGCGCCGCCGAAGTGCGATGCAGACCGCGCTCTTGCCGGAAGGCCGGCTTATGGAACAAGCCGCAAACCAAGGTTCTGTTGAATTGCCGCAATCCATGCGAAATGGCCTATCTGATCGCAAGTAACCCCCTCCCCGACCCTCCCCCGCGATCGCGGGGGAGGGAGCGCTCCCTCTCCCACGCGAGTGGGAGAGGGCTGGGGAGAGGGCTACTTGCCGCACTGCACCGTCGTGAAAATCGCGCATCGTCACTGATAGTTTGATGCGCGAATAAGCGCGCCACAGGGACGACCCGCCCCTCCACGCGAGTGGGAGAGGGCTGGGGAGAGGGTTCCTTGCGACAGCGCACCATCGCCAAAATCAAGCATTGCCGCCAACGGTCTGACGCACGCATCAGCGCCACTTGAGTACATCCACAAGGCCTACCGACCGCAATAGCGACCCACTTCAGCCCACCCACCGCGCAAATTCCTTGCCTTTAGCGGCGTACCTCGCCAACATGCCGCCGTTTTGACCAAAGAAAGCAAGGAATAAGCATGTCAGCGCTGATTTGCGGCTCGCTCGCCTACGACACCATCATGGTCTTCCAGGACCAGTTCAAGAACCACATCCTGCCGGACAAGGTGCACATCCTCAATGTGGCCTTCCTGGTGCCGCGGATGCGTCGCGAATTCGGCGGCTGCGCTGGCAATATTGCCTACAACCTGAAGCTGCTCGGTGGCGAACCCATTCCGATGGCCGCCGTCGGCCAGGACTTTGGCCCGTACCGCGAGTATTTCGAATCCTGCGGCATTCGCCTGGACCAAGTCCGCGAGATCAAAGACCTGTACACCGCCCAGGCGTTCATCACGACCGACCTGGACGACAACCAGATCACCGCGTTTCATCCGGGCGCGATGATGCGCTCGCATGAGGCCAGCGTGCGCGATGTGGCCGGCGTGAAATTCGGCATCGTCGCACCCGATGGCCGCGACGCCATGTTGAATCATGCCCGCGACTTCGCCGACCTCGGCATTCCATTCATCTTTGACCCGGGCCAGGCCATGCCGCTGTTCAATGGGGACGAATTCCGCGCGTTCATCGAACTCGCCGATTACGTGACCGTGAACGACTACGAGTCAAACCTGCTCGCCGAACGCACCGGCTGGACCGAGGCCGAGATCGCGAGCCGCGTGAAGGCGTACATCGTGACGCGCGGCCCGAAAGGCGCGCAGATTCACACAAAGGAACAGACGTTCGAGATTCCTGCCGCGAACCCAGTCCGCGTCGTCGACCCAACTGGCTGCGGCGATGCCTTCCGCGCTGGCCTGATCTTCGGCCTGATGCACGGCTGCGACTTCGCCACCACGGGCCGCATTGCGAGCCTGATGGGCGCCCTGAAGATCGAACATCACGGCACCCAGAACCAGCGCTTCAACTACGAGCAGTTTGCCGACCAGTTCCGCCAGCAGTTCGGCTACGCGCTCGCGCTGTAGACCGACGACGTCATGCGCCGCATTCGAACCCGAGACAACCGCGCTGAACGGCGCCGCCATCTGGCACCCCAGGCACCCGAAGCTCGCGGCGTCCGATTGAACCTGCCTTGGGTCTCGGGTTGGATTGTCGTCGCCTTGGTCGCCGTCACCCTGATCGGCGGCTTACTCCGACTCGCACTCGGCGACTTCGCGTGGTTCCAACCCGGCGTGTTCTGGCGCCACCTCTTCACCGTCGTCGCCATCCTGCTCGCCTTCGCCGTGTTCAAAGAATCCGCCTGGCGTCGCGAGCACCGCACCGTGCACAAAGTCCGTTTTGTCGCCGGCGTCAGTGCCGGCCTGATGGTCGGCATTGCCTACAGCACGTTTGCCGGCGGATTGCTGATGGCGGCGTTTATTGGCGTGTTGGCTGGGCTGGTGTTTGATTTGGTGGTGCGGAAGTGAGGGGCCGAAGGACACTCGCTCCGACGATGGGGCGCAGCGAGCGAACCTGTTAGGTCAGCGCGGTAGGTTCCTCGGCCTCGTGCCGCATTGAAGGCCCACTTTGTTGGCTGACGATCACGCAGGGTAGGCAACGCCGCCAGAGACGTGCGACGGGTGGTGATTCGCGCCGATCGAATGCCCAGTGATGTCGTATTCAAGATGGGGGCTGCGCTGCCGCTTGTAAGCGCCGTGGAACTTCGATGCTCGCGTTGAAGGTTGCTAGTGATCGACCAACTCGAGGCGAGCTGGCGAGCGCTGTTGCGAGTTCGCTTGAAGGCGGTGTTAGGTAGCAGTGCCCTCACAGGCTCACACGCATTGCCGTCAATCGACAATGAACAGTGTGGCGCCGATTTCGGTTCGGGAACGGTGCGGTTCCGCGCCGTCCGCGACTTGGTAGCTCATGCCCGGCTTGAGAATGAATCTGCGGCCGTCTTCGAGTTCCGTTTCCAGTTCGCCGCTCAAGCACAGCAGAATGTGGCCTTTGGAACACCAGTGGTCGGCGTCGTAGCCCGCTGAGTACTCGATCATGCGGACTCGAATGCTCCCGAAGTGCGCCGTGCGCCAATAGGCAACTCCGGTGATTCCTTGGTGCTCGGTGCGAGGAATCGACGTCCAGTCGGTCGTCCCAAAGGGTATGCCTTCCATCTTCATGATTGGTTTCTCGGAATAGTTGTTGGTGCACTGGGGCGGGACATTCGTTTCTTGCTCGCTACGGAAGGTCGATTCATGGTGGCGCCAGCGCGATCAGGGTTCCAGTGCGTGAAGGCGAGGCCAAGGAAAACACGACGTTTCGAGATTAGCGACCCCCGCCGGCGTGTCGGGGCGAGCTCTGTTGACATGCATCGTGACGGAGGGGTCAGCCTTCGTTTCAACCACTATCGGAACTAGGCGAAGGTCAAAGCCGGGCTTGACTGCAAGCAGCGTCCGCATGGGGCACGCATCGTGATCAAGCTGGCACTTGAAGTCTTTAGGTATGACGCCTTGCCGCAGAACCCGCCTCGCCTCTGGGTGGCGCGTGCAAATATGATGAACGATGCCATGTTCGATCAGCGCGAGTTCGGGGTGATTGATCAGATACTCATAGAGATCCCGATTCCAGTCTTCGCCTTCGACAGCAGCATCTTCATCTTCGTCCGGGAAATACACGGCGCCAACAACGATCGGCAATTCCTTCCACTCGCCATCGTCGCATGCGAATCGGCAACTCTCGGCACGGTCGGACCAAAGCAATTCGAGCTCGCGCTTGGCCTCGGCAGAAAGGGTCTCCCACCATCTTGCGGCGGGACGGTCGAGGGCAAGGAGCTGGCATGCATGTTGATTCGCTGGCATCTGGATCAGCCCTAGGGTTTGGCGCCCATCGGGAGCGGCGCATTGCTCGATGAGGCCGGCGAATGACGCAAGTAGCGGGTTTGCAAGATGCTGTGTTGATCGAATTTTGCCATGCGTTCACTCCGCCAAACGCGTCGATCTGATTGAAACCGATGGGCCGAATGCGGGAGCAGACGCGCTTACTTGGCTCCGGGATATGGATGGAAGCGCGAACGGTCCACTGGGTCAAGCGATCGATCTGAACTCGGGGCGGGTGACATTCCGACGAAATGGACGTGTCTGAGGATTGCGTGCTGGACTCGTGGTTGGAACCCGCCTATTTGGTGGCTTCGACAAAGAGCGTGGCGTCGTTCGTGCTGTTGCATCGGCATCGTTTTGCGGCGCGCTCCATTCCCTTGGGGGGAACTTCGAACCTCACCCCGGATCAAGTCCGGGGTGACGACAATAGGGGCATCGGTTGTGCGGCGAGCAATTCCGACCGCCATGGGCGTCGCTCCGGAGCGTGCTCAGCAGCAAGTTTGCCTCGCCCCCGGCCTGCGCCGGGGTGACGACAATTGGGGCATCGGTTGTGCGGCGAGCAATCCCGCTCTGTATTGTCGTCATCCTGGAATCCGCGCAGCGGATTCCGGGATCCAGTGCGATCTTGCGGCGTGCTCGCAACACTGGCGCACTGCGAGCAAGATCGATCGTTTGACGCAAGATTGCCCTGGATCCCGGCTGCGCCAGGATGACGACAATAGGGTCTGTTACCGCGAGGCGCGGCTGACGCCGTCCGGGGATACGCAATGCTTGTAAAGGCTTGAGACTGCTTGCGATAGCGCTAAATTCAAATTGAGTCTTCTATTGTGGAACACTTCCACACAGTCGGGCAGGCCGGAATCCCGGCAAGTCTTGCGAATTGGTGCCGGCATTCGTGATTCGTCGATAAAGCGGCGCTCATCACCCCGCTGCCCTCGCTTTGACAACGGGACGTTTGTGTAGACCCCGGATCAAGTCCGAGGTGACGACAATAGGGGGATCGGATGTGCGGCGAGCAACTCCGAGCGCTCTGGGCTTCGCTCCGCTGCGCAGCAGAAGCCGAGGCCATACCACGCTCAATGGGAGCGCTGCCGCCAGCAATACTCACGGCCCCAATGTGCAGCGTGCTCGGTGCAAGTGCCGCGCCCGGCTCCGCCAGGACTTGCACCGAGACTTGCTCGGCACGCTGCAACCGGCTGAAATCGCGATGTGGAACCAGGAGCAGACGACATGAATATTCTGCGGGCGGAGCTTCAGAAAGACTTCTATGTGCGCCATGGCTGTGTCGGGGCGCTGTTCGTATTCTTCGGCGGCACATTCGTCGTGATTGGCCTGCAGCGATTCGAATGGATGATCATCGCTGGCGGTCTTGGTTTCATTTCGATTTGGGCAGCGCTGATCTGGTGGAGCCTCTCTGAGTCCATCCGCGAACTGAACCTGGTCGGCGCCGTGAGACGTGACGGCCGGCAATTGCCGTGGTCAGAGTTTGAGCAAGAGGTCGAGGGCTACTATTTCTCGAAGACCGGCGGGCAGGTACTAAACCACATCGACCTGAAGTTTCGCAGCGGCCGAGTCCGGCTGTATCCGTTGACCCTGAAGAACTATACCGAGCTGATGCGCTACGCACGCGAGCGCGCCGCCGCAGCGCGGCCTGCGGGCAGCGCCGCGGCGCCGCCGCCCAAAGCCGCGCCGCGCGTGCAACTGGTGGCACCAGAGCCGGTGCGGAAACCAGTCAGCGCGTGTTCGATCTGCAGCCAGCTCCTTGATCATCAGACGGCGATGCAAAAGATCGGTCGAGAGTCCGAGGACACACACCTTCCAGCTGCCGCGGGCAAGCTGACCAATTTGGGTGACCTGCAACCGGGCCAAACGCGGGGCCCGGAGTTGGACCAGTGTCCGGAGTGCGGTCGCTACTATTGGTACAAAGTCGACTACGACTATCTGGCCACCGGCAGTGAAGACTCGCAGACGTTGATTCGGCTATCGGATTCCGAAGGCGCGGCCTTGCATGATCAGCTGCGGGCCGGGCAATCGGACGGCGCCTGAGTGTCGGCATCAGGCTTGCAACGATGGCACGTTGCCGGGATCGGGCTTCGGACCGCCGATCGGGGCATGGCGGACGCGTCGGTGCCGCACGCCCAAAATGACATCGCCGCCTGAGCGGCGGCGATGTCTTGGTGCATGGTTTGGAACGCGCGGAATCAGTGCGTGCTGGCGTCCGGATCGATCACCTGAACCTCACCGAGTTTCAGGGCGCGAATCCCGGCCTCAATCTTTTTGAGATCGCCAACGATGACCCAGGTCAGGGCATTCGGATCAATGTGCTGCTTGGCCGCTTGGCGCACCTGCTCCAGCGTTTGCGCTTCGGTCCGCGCCTTCATCGTGCGGACGTAATCGTCCGGGCGACCGAACAACACCATGTTGGAGATTTCAGCCGTCACGGCGCCTGATGTTTCGTAGTAACCCGGCAGACTGCGCACGTCGTTATTGATGACCGACTGCAACTCGTCGGCGGTGATTTCGCGCGTGCTGACGAGTTCGACAAACTCACGTTGCATTTCCTGCAGCGACTCAATCGTCTTGTCGGATTGCACCCCGGCGCTGGCTGACATCAGGCGTTGGCCGCGAGCGGGGCCGGCCCAGGCATAGGCGCCGTAAGCCCAATGTTTGTCTTCGCGCAGGTTCATGTTCAGGCGTGCACTGAACAGGCCCCCAAACGCAGAGATCGCCGTGTTTGTTTGCAAGTAATCCGGAGCCGACGCCGGCGGCAAGGTCTCACCGGCCAGGATCAGGCTTTGCTCGGCATTCGGTTTATCGATCAGAAACACACGCGCAGCTTTTGGCCGCTCGACAGTGGGCAGGGACTTGGTCGGACGTGCCGATGCTGCCGGCTTCCAGCTCCCGACTGCCTCGTTCAACGCCGCCGTGATCGCCGCCATGTCGGTATCACCAACGACCACAATCGTCAGATTGTCGGGGCGGACGAAGTCGCGATGGAACGCGCGCATATCGTCGGCCGAGATGCTCTTGATCGAGGCTTCGGTGCCACTGCCCGTCAACGGAATGCCGTAGGGATGCTGATCGCCATAGATCAGCGGCGGCAGCACGCGCATGGCCTGCGAATTCGGCTCCTTCTTTTCCTGCTCCAGATTGGCGAGCCATTGCCCGCGGACCCGTTCCATCTCCTTGCTCGGAAAGCTCGGATTCATCAGCAAGTCGGCAACGAGATTCAACGACGGCTGCAGATTTTGACTCAGCGCCGACAGACCAAGGCCCGATGCATCGAGCGACGAGTAGGTACCAAATTGCGCACCGAGCAGCTCGGCCTCTTCGGCAATCTGCACGGCATTGCGCTTGCCGGTTCCTTCATCCAGCATGCCGAGCGTGAACCCGGCAGTGCCAAGCTTGCGCCCGAAGTCGGCCGCATAACCAGCGTCAAACATGAAGCGCACTTGCACGACCGGCGTTTCGTGACGTTCGGCGAGCACCACGGGCACGCCATTGGCCAGTTGCCCGCGTTGAATATTCGGGAAGGCGAGATCCGGGAACGCCGTAGTGGCCGGGACTCCGGCTTTGCGATCGACCGTGGACGCGGTGGGCTTGTAGTCCGGGAACGGTTGCACTTCCAACGTGTAGTTCGGACGGCTGAGCCATTGTCTTGCCTGCGCGGCAATAGACGCCGGCGTTGCGGTGGCGAGGTTGGACAGCGACTCGCGATAGCAGTGCGGGTTGCCGGTGTAAGTGAAGCATTCCGCCAGAATGTCGGCCTTGCCACCAAATCCGCCAATGCGCTCAGCGCCGCGGATCACCGAAGCTTGGATCACCGACTGCGAGCGCTTCACTTCTTCGGCGGTCGGGCCGTCTTTCAGGAAGCGGGCGAGTTCGGCATCGATCATGGCTTCGAGTTGCGCGATTTCTACGCCCGGCTTGGCATCGGCTTGCACCACAAACAATCCGGCAATTTCGAGCGGGTAGTAATACACGGCGACACTGGCGGCCACCTGCTCATCGAGCACGAGTCGCTTGTTCAAACGGGAGGTCTTGCTGCCGCCCAAGATGCGTGCCGCAAGCCCGAGCTCCTCGGCCGTCTTGCCGCCGACGCCCGGCACCGTCCAGGCGCGCATCACGCGCGCCAAGCCCACGCGGTCGTGCATCAGTTCGCGCTTGTTTGCAGCAAGCTCTGGCACGTAGGACTTCAGGCGCGTGTGCGCAGGGCCTGGCGGAATATCGCCAAAGTACTTTGTGACCTTTTCTTTGGCGGTGGGCACATCGATGTCGCCAGCAAGCACCAGTACGGTATTCGCGGGGCCGTACCACGTTTCGAACCAATGCTTGACGTCGGTAAGCGTCGCAGCATTCAAGTCATCCATCGAGCCGATGATTTCCCAGCGATAGGGGTGGCCTTCAGGGAACAAGCCCATCAGCATGCTTTCGAACGTCTTGCCATAGGGCGAGTTGTCGCCCTCGCGCTTTTCGTTCTGCACGACGCCGCGTTGCTCGTCGAGCACTTTCTGGTCGATCGCGCCGAGCAGATGGCCCATGCGGTCGGATTCCAGCCACAGCGTCGTATCGAGCGCGGTGGTTGGGATATTTTCGAAGTAGTTGGTGCGATCAAAATCGGTCGTGCCGTTCAAGTCTGTTGCACCAAGCGCTTCGAGTGGCGAAATGAACTCGCCTTTGTTGTGCTCACTGCCTTGGAACATCAGGTGTTCGAACAAGTGGGCAAAGCCGGTGCGGCCGGGACGCTCGTTCTTCGAGCCGACGTGATACCAGAGGTTCACCGCCACGATCGGCGCTTTGCGATCGGTGTGCACGATCACGGTCAGGCCGTTGTCGAGCTTGAAGGTCTCGGCCGGAATGTCGATCGGAGCCGACGGATTGGAAGGTGCCTTGGCGACGGCAGCGAACGGCAGGGCCAGCAACAGGCCGGCAAGTAACGGCAGTGGTTTCATGTCGATCCAAATGGTGAGCGATTGGTGGTCGCCAGAGCGGCAGTCCGGCCGTTTCCTGGCGATGGAATGTTGGAGATGAAGCGTGACTGATCGGCCGTTCACATCCCGGTGACACCTGCCGATTGCCCTGCCGGTCCGGCGCATCGCCCGAGGCAAGGGCGCCATCTTACGCAGAGTCCAGGGTCGTTGACAGCATGCGAAAGTCACGAGTTCCCCACGGAAATGCCCCTCGGGCATCCCAATTCTGTCGCCGGGCAACTTGGCAGCTCGGCCAATTTTGCGCACACTCCGGGTTCCACCAACCTGGGAGACGACCATGGCTGTTCGCAAGGCGAATGCGGTTTGGCAAGGCAATGTGATGGAAGGTAAGGGTGAGATTGCTTTTGAAAGCGGCGCGTTCAAAGGCCCGTATGACTTTCGCGGCCGCTCGCAGGACGGCACCGGCGGCACCAATCCAGAGGAAATGATTGCCGGCGCCCATGCAGGCTGTTTTTCGATGGCGTTCTCGGCGACGCTCGGCAAGAACGGCTTTACCGCGACGCGGATCGATACCGAAGCCCGCGTGCATCTGGTGCCTGGCGGCGCTGGCTTCACGATTCCGAAGATCGATTTGATCATGCGCGCTGAAGTGCCAGGCATCACGCCCGAAAAGTTCGCCGAACTGGCCTTGTTCGCGAAAGAGAATTGCCCGGTGTCGAAGGCGCTCGCCGGTTGCGAGATTACGCTCGACGCGGCGCTGAAGTAGCCCCACGCCGCACGTTCAGGAACGCCGTTTCAGGCGTTCCTGGATCGGCTCACGCATTCGCAAAACTGTAGGCGCGCATGCTCAGAATGCCGTGCGTGATGCCGTCAATCTCACGGGTAATTTTTTCGGCACGCGCCGCGTGCGCGGCCCCGGCGGCGATTTGCAACGGCAGCAAATGCTCATCCGTTGGGTGACAGTATTCGGCCTCCGGCGCGCGGCGCCGATAGTGTATGAGCGACTCGCCATGCCCTGCGAGGACCGCCGCGTCCAGCCAGTCAGCAAACGTCTGCACACGGGGATCGATCGGCGACGCCTGTGGTTGCCCCCGAAACGCGTACAGGTTGTGGGTAAAACCGCCGCTACCGAGCACCACCGCATCCGGCATCGCGGTTGCCAGCACCTCACCAAATTGCCACGCGGTCGCCGCATCCAGCCCAGCCGGCATCGCAACGGGCACGATGACCTGGTCTCTCGGCAGCTGCATCATGCGGTGTGGCATCCAGACGCCGTGATCTACCCCTGTGCGCAATTCCAGTCTTGCCGGTACACCAAGCTTCACCAGCGCCTGCTGAAAGGCTTCTGAGCGCGCCGGATCGCCAGCGATTTCGTGGCGCAGCTGGTAGAGCGCCTCGGGAAAGCCGCCGAAGTCATGGATCGCGTGATAGCGGCCGCCCTGCCCGATCACCACGCCCCGCTGCATCCAATGCGGCGACACCACGATCAAACACGGCGCATCTTTGATTTGCGCGCCGAGCTGTTTGAAGGCATCGGCATAGGCGCCAGGATTTAGCGCCAGTAGCGGCGCACCGTGGGAAAGAAAGACGGATCGAATCATGGCGCGTAGCACCCGAGAATTGCCAAGGGCAAACACTATCGCGGCGACCACACTGGTTGCGCCGCATTCCTGCAAATTTGGTTTGCATGGGTGATGCGTCGACATGCCGTGGCGCGACGGCTTCTCAAGTAGCCCGCTTCCCAACCCGCTTCCAGTCAAGTGAGAGTGCACGTCGCACCAGAGGTGCGCTTATTCGCGCATCAAACCGTCCGCGACGACGCACGATGTTCACAACGATGCAGTGTGGCAAGTAGCCCTCTCCCCAAACCCGCTCCCACTCGCGTGGGAGTCCAGCCGCCCCTTTGGTGCGCTTATTCGCGCATCAAACTGTCGGCGACAATGCACGATTTTCGCGACGGCGCAGTGCGGCAAGTAGCCCTCTCCCCGGCCCTCTCCCACTCGCGTGGGAGAGGGAGCATTTCTCCCTCCCCCGCGATCGCGGGGAAGGGCTGGAGAGGGGGTTACTGGCGATTAGGGCTCGTCCCGATCGGATTGCGTTCGCGCGCAGATTCCGCAAGCCCAAATCGCAGGCAAAAAAAGAGGGCACCGGGGTCAGCGGTGCCCTTTGAATTTCCCTGAAGCAGCAACTATCGGATGCCTTGCGACAGAGCCGATGGTTTTATTCGCCCATTCACTCTTCCGGCAGAACGGTGACCTTGACCGTGCACTCCACATCGGCGTGCAGGTGGACAAGGACATCGAACTCGCCGGTACGACGGATCGGGCCTTCGCCCATCACGATCTCGCTCTTCGACAGCGGGTAGCCCGCAGCCGTGAGTGCATCGGCGATGTCACGAGGACCAACAGATCCGTAGAGCTTGCCTTCCGTGCTGGCATTGGCGCGAATGGTGACCGTCGCTTCGGCGAGACGCGATTTGCGAGATTCGGCATCGTTGAACTGCGACGCTGCCTTGGCTTCATAATCCGCACGACGCTTCTCGAATTCGGCGACGTTGGCCGGGGTGGCCGAAACGGCCTTGCCCATCGGCACGAGATAGTTCCGGCCGTAGCCGGGCTTGACCTTCACTCGGTCGCCGAGGGCGCCGAGGTTGGCAACTTTCTGAGTCAGAATCAGTTCCATGATCGATTACTCCTTAGGCCTTGGCATGGCCGCTGGCGTACGGCAGCAGGGCCAGGAAACGCGCGCGCTTGACGGCGGCGGTCAGCTGACGCTGATAACGAGCCTTGGTACCCGTGATGCGGCTCGGCACAATCTTGCCGGTCTCGGTCAGGTACTGACGCAGGGTGTTCAGGTCCTTGTAGTCGATCTGTTCGATCTTCTCTGCCGTGAATTTGCAGAACTTCTTCCGACGGAAGAACTTCGACATCGGCGAACCAGGACGCTTGGTGTTCTTTTTCTTAGGCTGCATCTTCAAACTCCGCATCGCTAAAGCCGAGCTCATCGTCACGGCGTTTCGGTTTTTCGTCCTTCGCCTTCATGATCGGCGACTGTTCGGTCATGGCCTTGTCCTGCTGCAGGATCAGGTGCCGGATGACTGCGTCGTTGAAGCGGAACGACGATGCGAGTTCATTGACCACGTTCTGGCTGCACTCGATGTTCATCAACACATAGTGAGCCTTCGCCAGATCTTGGATCGGGAAGGCCAAGGGGCGACGACCCCAGTCTTCGAGACGATGGATCGCCCCTTTGTCGGCTTCGATCAGAGCGCGGTAACGCTCGACCATCGCCGGTACTTGTTCGCTTTGGTCCGGATGGACCAGGAACACGATTTCGTAATGACGCATAAAACTCCTTACGGACATTGAAAGGCCTCCCGAGCGATTTCGGTGAGGCAAGGACTGGGAATGAGTCCCAGCGGGCGCGAATCTTAGCCGCCGGGCGCCCTGATCGCAACGCAAAAACTCTTGTCAAATCAGGGCATTAACAACGAAACTTCGGATAAACAAAGACTTGGGGCGGCTATCCACAAGGAAAGAAAATCCGTGCACCAAGCTGGCGCAATCAAGCGTTTGAACCTAAGTCCTTGACCGGTAAAGGACCGGCCGAACCCCCGGGTTGTCTCACTGAGTCGTGAAACTTTCCCCGCAGCCGCACTCGCCCTTGACGTTCGGGTTCCTGAACGCGAATCGGGAGCCTAGTCCCTCCCGAACAAAATCGATCTCCGTGCCATCCAAAAGCGCCAAACTGGCCCTTGGCACGATGACCTTGATACCGCCCTGCTCGAACACTTCATCGTCCGCGCCGATCGCATTGCTCAGGTCGATTTCGTAGGCCCAACCAGAGCAGCCGGTCTTGCGCACGGCAAAGCGGAGCCCCACCTTTTCGGGCTGTTCGCCAAGAAAGCTCTTGACGCGTTCCAGGGCTTCCGGAGTCAATTGGATCGACATGGCAGGGCAGGTCCTTCGGCGTTTGCAAAACAGCAGGTCGGCGCGATTCGCTATCATCGCGCACTTTCATCATGCCACACCAGATGCGTGTGCGTTCAGGAGTTTCAAGTATGAGTTCAGCAAGTGTTCGCGAAATTCTTTCGGGCCGTGTTGCCGCCGGCACCGCGGTGACGGTGCAGGGCTGGATCAAGACTCGTCGCGATTCGAAGGCCGGCCTGTCGTTCCTCGCCGTGAGCGATGGCTCCTGCCAGGACAACATCCAGGTCGTCGCGCCGAACACGCTCGACAATTACGACACCGAAGTGTTGAAACTCACCTCGGGCTGCGCGGTGCGCTGTTCCGGCAAGCTGGTGGCCTCGCAAGGCAAGGGCCAGGGCATGGAGATCGAAGGCGCCAAGGTCGAAGTGGTGGGCTGGGTTGATGATCCGGAGACCTACCCGATCCAACCGAAGCCGCACACGATGGAGTTCCTGCGCGAAGTCGCGCATCTGCGTCCGCGTACCAACACCTTCGGCGCGGTAGCGCGCATTCGGCACACGATTGCGCAGGCGATTCATCGCTATTTCCATGAACGCGAGTTCTTCTGGGTGAACACGCCAATCGTCACGGCGAGCGACTGCGAAGGCGCGGGCCAGATGTTCCGCGTCTCGACGCTCGACATGCTGAACCTGCCGCGCACCGACAAGGGCGGCATTGACTGGAGCAAGGACTTCTTCGGCAAGGAGGCCTACCTGACGGTGTCGGGCCAACTCGCGGTCGAGGGGTACTGCCTCGCACTCAGCAAGGTCTACACGTTCGGCCCGACGTTCCGAGCCGAGAACTCGAACACCACCCGGCATCTCGCCGAGTTTTGGATGATCGAGCCGGAGATTGCATTCGCTGACTTGAATGACGATGCGAATTTGGCGGAAGACTTCTTGAAGTACATCTTCAACGCCGTGCTGAACGAGCGTGGCGACGACATGAAGTTCATTGCCGACCGTGTCGAGAAATCGGCGATCACCCGCCTGGAGAAATTCATCTCGGCACCATTCGAGCGGATCGACTACACGCAGGCCATCGATATCCTGAAGAAGGCCCCGAAGAAGTTCGACTACCCGGTGGAATGGGGCAACGACCTGCAGACGGAGCACGAGCGCTATCTCGCCGAGGAGCACATCGGGCGTCCGGTCGTCGTGATGAATTACCCGGAGCAGATCAAGTCCTTTTATATGCGCCTGAACGACGATGAGAAGACGGTCGCGGCAATGGACGTGTTGGCGCCCGGCATTGGCGAGATCATTGGCGGCTCACAGCGTGAGGAGCGCCTGGACTACTTGGATCGACGCATCCAGCAATTCGGCCTGAATCCAGACAGCTATCAGTGGTATCGCGATTTCCGTCGCTACGGCACGGTGCCGCATGCCGGGTTCGGCCTGGGCTTCGAACGCCTGGTCGTTTACGTGTGTGGCCTGACGAATATCCGCGACGCCATTCCGTATCCGCGCACGCCTGGTCACGCTGAGTTTTGACCATGAGCCAGGATCTGATTACACAATGGTGGCTGGCAACGCTGGGCGATCGCCTGATCTGGGCACGGCTGCGCGAGCTTGAAGAGGGCCAGTTCGAACTGCTCAGTTCGAACGGCTACACGACGTTTCCGGACGAGGACAGCGCCCGCGCCGCATTGCTGGACGCCGAGTATCGCGAGCTTGACGGCTTTGACGAGGACGATGCGCTCGCCCTGGGCAGCACGCTCGATGATTTGATTCCACCCGAAGGGGATGAGGACGAGATCGCCGAGAGCTTGATTCAACTGATCGAGAAACCGCGATGAAACCAGAGCTACTTGGACGTCAGGCCCTGGTTTGCGGCGCGTCGCAAGGCATTGGCCGCGCTGCTGCTGTGGCGTTGGCTGAGCGCGGCGCCTCAGTCTGGGTATTGGCGCGCAATGTCGAGGCGTTGGACGCACTGGTCAGATCGCTGCCCAAAGTGCATCCCGAGCAGAACCACGCGTACATTTCGGCGGACGTCGCCGACCACGACACCCTGCGTCGCAAGGTGCAGGCAGCCGTGAATCAGCAGCCCATCGAAGTGCTGGTCAACAACACGGCCGGCCCGAATCCGGGCACGGTGCAAGGCGCCAGCGCCGAGCAGTTTCTGGACACGTTTCAGCGCCACTTGCTGGCCAATCATCTGCTCGCACAGACGCTGCTCCCGGGCATGAAGACACAGCAGTATGGCCGCATCATCAACGTGATCTCGACGTCGGTCAAAGAGCCGATCAAGAACCTCGGCGTGTCGAACACGATTCGGGGCGCGGTGGCGTCGTGGGCCAAGACGCTGGCGTCGGAAGTCGGCGCCGATGGCATCACTGTCAACAACGTGCTGCCCGGATTCACGCGCACACAGCGGCTGGAGCAGATCATTCGCGAGCGTATCGAGGCCACGGGTCAGGCGCGCGAGCAAATCGAGCGCGGCATGCTGGCCACCGTGCCCGCGCAGCGCTTTGCAGAGCCTGCTGAAGTGGCGGCCGCCATCGCGTTTCTGGCCTCGCCAGCCGCGGGTTACATCAATGGCATCAATTTGCCCGTCGATGGTGGGCGCACGCAGTCGCTATGATCGATCGCGCGGCGGTTTTGCGCGTGGAAGCTGGCAGACCTGGCACGATTCGGGGTTCCGGACACCGGCAGGTTTGCAGTACCGCGCGCAAACCTCGCCCCCATCCACGCAGTGTCGCACTGCCTCAGGGAGATCAACATGGCTGAGTCGAACCCCTATCTGGCCCCGAAAACCACGGTGAGCGACTGGAACGATCCACGTTCCGATCTGGTGGCGATTCGGGAAGAACACGTACGCCACGAAGTCCTGCTGAAATCGATTGGTAGCCTTTATGGGCTTGGCGCGGTGGCCTGCATCTTTGCGCTCGTTGCCACCTTGATGACGCTCAGCTCCGTTCCTGAGGCCTCAGATGGCACGATCTTTCTGGTCCTTTCGGCGCTGATCTACGGCGGCATTGGCCTTGGTAGCGCCTTCATTGCCTACGGTTTTAGAAAGCTCAAACCCTGGGTCAAGATTCCGGGCACGATACTCGCCGGCATTGGCCTGCTCGGAATTCCGGTGGGCACGATCGTCAATGTGTACATCCTGTATCTGATCTGGTGTCAGAAGGGACGACGCGTTCTGGCCGACGACTACCAAGGCATCATCGCGCAAACCCCACAGGTGAAATACAAACGCAGTGTCGGCGATTGGATCGCGCTGATCATCGTGGTCGGACTGTTGCTGGTGCTGATTGGCTTGATCGTGATCGGAATGCTTTCCGGTCGATAGGCAGTAATGCTTGGTTCGCCGATTCGGCCCGTATCTGAATGAGGGCGTTGGCATGAGAGACAACAACCCATCTCAAACCCCAGCAGCCGAACTCAGTCATGAAGCGATGAGTGCGCAGCAGGCGTTGCAAATCCGCCTCGAACACCAGCGCGCAGAAGCGCACTTGACTTCAGCCGGCAGCCTGTTCGGACTCGTCGCCCTGGTCGCGGCGCTGACGTGCTTGTCTGCCTATTCGTCGATCGAGCAGCTCTCTGGCTCGCATTCCGAAGGTGACTTCATTCGGCTGCGGGTGCTCGCGTGGTGTCTGCCGGCCAGCCTTGCCTGCGGTGTGCTCAGCTTCGGCCTACAGACCTTCAAACCCTGGATCCCTTGGCCAGCCACAATCGGGGCCATCCTGGTCTTGCCGCTGCTCGGGCCTGGAACGTTACTCGGTCTGTACACGCTCTATGCCGTATGGTCGTCCACAGGACGTCGTGTATTGGCCTGGGACTATCGAGCAATCAGGTGCCTCGCCCCGAGCCTGCCGCACCCGCCCCTGCCATGGTGGCAACTGCTTGTCGGCACCGCCATCTTGATCGCAATTGCGTGGTACTTCAATTAGAGCACGCCCTTTGGCCTAGCGCTGCGACCCGAAATTGCTTGCCACGAAACGAGTCCAGGCTGCCCTGGACTCGCACGGGCTGGAGCTCAGCGAAATCAGCGCCGACTGGCCAAGAAGTGATAGCCCAGCATGCCCGCACCCGCAGCAGCGAGCAGCAAACCCCAGGTACCCGGCGAATCCGAGCGCAAGCGGAATGCTTCGATCAGACCGAAGGCGGCGCCCAGCGACACCAGCACCGTACCCCATTTGAAGGCGCTCATTTGGCGAGCTTTTTCGTCCGCCATCAGCATGGCCTTGATGAGTTCCTCATTGGCATGCGTTTCCGCCAGACGCCGGCGCAGCCGGGATTCGGCGATGATCTTGATCGCCACGACAATACACACAAACAACGAAATCGGGATGAGATTGCCAAAGTCCATCTTGAGGGCTCCATGTTGGGTTGAAGAGGGGCCAGGCGATCCTGCCTGGCGGGCCGGAAGTCCGACTTGGCCTATCTGAGGCAACGGTTTCGAAAAAGGTTGCAGGCCTCTTTCGGCTTTTCGAAGGCTGATGCCAGCAAGCCAACGCTAGCAATCGCGTCCTGCGGAAGAGGCTAAATCCGACTGCAACCTGATCTCGCTTTCTGGTCTCATATCGTGACATGGAGACCGACCAGGAACTTGTCAGCGCCGTGCTCGCCCAGAAGAACGGGGCGTTCGCGCGCCTGCTCGCGCGCTATCAGCGCCTGGTCTGGCATGTCATTGTGCGTATGGTGCACCACGCGGACGATGCCGACGAACTGAGCCAGGAGGCATTTTTGCAGGTGTATCGCAATCTGCCGAATTTTCGCTTTGAGAGCGCGTTGTCGACCTGGGTCGGCCAGGTAGCGTTCTCGGTGGCCCGACGCTTTCTGCAAAAGAAGCGTCTGCCGATCGACGATGCCGGCAGCCATGACGAGGATGAAGCCCTGTCCCATCTTGCCGATGACGTTGATCTGGAACAGGCCTTTTCAGATGCCGAGCTGTTTCAGCATGTTGCCGCGGCCATGGATCAGCTACCGCCGATTCAGCGCACGCTGCTCACTTTGTTCCACCTGGATGAATTACCCTTGGAAGAGATCGTGCAGATCACCGAACTCCCGATCGGCACGGTCAAGAGTTACCTGTTCCGGGCCCGTGCGCGCCTGCGCCAGTCGCTTCTGGAACACGCCGGAGCCATCGCATGAACGATTCGAACCAGCCATCGTCGCGTCAACGTGAAGCAGCAGCCCAGAGCATGGCGCTGCAGGCAACACGCGCCCGCGACCCGAGCGCCCGCGACTACCAGCGTATTTATGCGGCGGTCGCGGTCGCGCCCATGCCGACGCTACCAGCCGATCTCGCGACCAGAATCCTGACCCAGGTTGAAAACCTGGCCGAGTCGGCTCGCACCGAGCGGATGCTGACCCTCTCCTTGGTGCTGGTCATGGCGATCGGCTGTTTGATTTTCGCGGGGCCGAGCTTGGTAGAAGAGCTGGCTGTCGTGCAGCTGCCAAAGCTGGGCAGTTGGCCGATGTTGGCCGCGGCGGGCGTGCTTAGCGCGCTGGCCATTGATTGTGGGCCGCAATGGTGGAAGGGTCGGGAAAGGTAAGCAGGTCGGTTCGGCGCGATTCTCCGCCTGCGGGGACCCAGGCATCGTTCCGCAAAGGCCGACCAACCACAAACTCAAGCCGGATCAAGTCCGGGGTGAGCGAGCCGACGCCCTCTCTCATCAAACACACGATAACCCGTTGATTGATGTACTCAGTACATCTACGACTGATGCCCATCCTGATCGCAAGCAACCCCCTCCCCGACCCGCCCCCGCGATCGCGGGGGAGGGAGCGCTCCCTCTCCCACGCGAGTGGGAGAGGGCTGGGGAGAGGGCTACTTGCCACACTGTGCCGTCGTGAAAATTGCGCACCGTCGCTGACAGTTTGATGCGCGAATCAGCGCACCAAAGGGTCGGCTGGACTCCCACGCGAGTGGGATAGGACTGGGGAGAGGGCAACTTGCCGCAGTGCACCGTCGTGACAATCGTGCATCGTTAATGACAGTTTAATGCGTGAATAAGCGCACCTTCGGCGCGACAGGCACTCTCCACGATTCGTCAGCCCAGCCTTGATCCGGGCTGAGGTTCAGTCTCGCGAACGGTCAACCCGACGGCGCGGTCAGAACAAGACCCGCGTTCTCCGCATGAATCAGAACCCCGAGCCCACCGGCCCGACTTGCTCATCCAGAAACGCCGCGCGCTCAGCCTCGGTCATATCGAGCAATTTCTGGCGCAGCGCTTGATGCTCTGACTGCGGCGTCCGCTGCACCAGACGTCTGACTTGCTCGCGCTGTGCTGGCGTGAACGCCGACATCATCGCCCGCATGCGCCCGACATCGGCCTCACTCAAGCCCCGCATCGCCCCTTGCATCGCCCGCGCGCGCTCGGTGGCACGCATGCCTTCGAGAAACGCCCGACGCTCGCGTGGCGACATCCGCTCAAACTTCGCGCGCAACTTGGTGCGCTCGTCGTCCGGCAGATTCTGAAAGCGCTCAAAAGTCTGCCGAATGCGTTGCTGCGCTTCCGGGCTCATGCGCTTGAACTGGCCATACTGGTTCCGGATGCGCTGTCGCTCGGTATCCGGCAACTCGCGCCAGGCACCAAATTTCTGATTGGCCGCCTGCTTTTCCTCCACACTCATTTTGCTCCAGCGCGATGCACCCAAGCGGAGTTTTTCCTGAGTCTCAGCGGGAAGGCTGTTCCAACTGTCCGCAAACGGCAGCAACACCTGCTGCTGATCCCGACTCAGCTCGTCCCAGGTTACGCCCGCAGCCCAAACTGAGCCCGACACCAGCAGGGTCAGGAGCAGCGCAAGTTGGATCAGACGGGCGTTCATGGCAATAACCGGGGAGCGTCGTTGGGTACGTTGGAATCAGTAGCTTCGTGTGTTTGGTTCGCGGTACTTCGAGAGGACTCAGGTTCAGGCTGGTGTGCCGACGTGCCGTCATTCTGGCCGGAATCAGACTTGCGCTCCAGCGCTTTGGCGACCGCAATCGGGTCGTCCAGATCGCCCTGCTCACCGCCAAATTCCGCCAGATAAAGGAGCAACTCAACGCTTGGCTGCTCTACTGCCGGCGTCTCGGCGGCACTCAGGTGCCCGGATCCCAATCCGACCATGGATCCGAGGAGGACTGCTGCGAGTCGAGCCAGGCGTAGAACTCCAGATCGTCGTACATCTTCAGATCGTCCGGATTCGCCAGCATCGCAAAATCCTGAGCGGGATCGCTTTGTTCCGGCGACGGGGTTTCGACGCCGGGGCGAAGCCACAATCCAATCGCCAACGTGAGCCCCATTGCCGCGACGAGTCCGGGCATCCAGAACAACCAGGGGCGCCGCTTTCGCCCAACTTCGACCAGCGCGGCCTGGCGAGCCCGATTCAGGCGGCTTAGCGTTGCCGCGTCGAGATCGCGGGCTGAGGCGTCCAATTCTTGTCTGACCGAGTTGAGCCACGCCTGATCCTTGTCCATGTCAGCCATGATAAGCCTCCAGACGCGTGCGCAGTGCAGCCATCGCGCGCGACAAATGCGTTTTCACACTACCCTCGCCACAGCCCATGGCGCGCGCCGTGTCGGCTACGTCCAGGCCTTCCCAGACGCGCAGCAGGAACGCCTGGCGTTGCCGGCCGGGAAGCGCCTTCAAGGCACTGTCCAGCGCCTGACCGGTTTCGCCGTCGGCAATCCGCTGCCACGGTGCGACGTCGGCCGGATCGGGCAATTCCGCCAGCGCGTCGCCATCATCATCCTGATCGCGCCCGACTGGCAGCCAGGCCAACCAGCGACTGCGCACCTGATGCCGACGATGGTAGTCGGTCAGACGCGAATCGAGCACCCGGTAGAACAGCGGCACCCAGTCATTGCTCGGCTTATCCTGGTAGTTGCGCACAAAGACGAGCATGGCGTCCTGGACGATGTCCAGCGCGTCGTCCCGGCTCTGCGTCGCGAGTTCGGCCATGCGCAACGCGCGCCGCTCGACTTGCTTCAAGAAAGCATCGAGTTGCTGGCGCTTTGCGGCGACTTGGTCCGCAGCCCGGGTCCATTCCATCGAGTCGATTTCGCGCAGTTGCAGGGTGGCAGGGGCATTCATGCTAGTCGGTTTTTGGCTGGGCGGCTGCCCGTAACAACGCGCCTGGGCCAGTTTGGTTGACCGGTCGGCCAGTTCCACGCCAAAACGCGTCTTAGCGCTACACTGATCACCTGACGGAGCGAGCCATGTCATTGAAACCCCTACTGATTCTCAGCTTGTGCATTGCGATTGCCGCGCATTCGGCCGACACCCGGGCGTGGGGCCCGCGTGGCCATGAACTCGTGGCCGAGATTGCGTCCCGGGAATTGCGCCCCGACGTCAAAAAAGAAGTCGAACGTCTGCTCGGTGACCGCGCCGATCTCGCTATGCGAGAAGCGGCAACCTGGGCCGATGAGGCGCGCAACGAGCCCGCCTTCAGGAATACCGGCAGTTGGCACTATGTGAATTTTCCGCGCGGCCAATGCCAGATCGATCGGACCGCGCAGTGCCGCGATGGCAACTGTGTGTACGGTGCGCTGGAAGCCCAAGTCAAGCGCCTGCAAAATCGCAAGTTGAAACTTGCGGACCGTGCCGAAGCGCTGCGGTTTGTCATTCATTTCGTCGGCGATGTGCATCAGCCCCTGCACGCGGGCTGGAAGGACGACCGCGGCGGCAATGACAAGCAGATTCGTGCCGGCCGTCGCGACGGTGGCAACCTGCACGGCTTCTGGGACGGTGACCTGATCCGACGCGAGAACACCCGCGTGCGCGAACACGCCGATCAGATTCTCACGCCGATGCCGAAGCTTGATCGCACCTGGAATGCCGCGGCCGCAACTGATTGGGCGCTGGAGTCCTGCCAGATCGTGAAGCGCCCCGATTTCTACTTCAAGGGCGTGGATTTGCCTGCTGATTACGTCAGCACCTTCCGACCGATTGCCGAGCAGCGCCTCGTTGCAGCCGGCTACCGCCTCGGCAATCTGCTGAATCACGTGTTGTCGTTCTGAGTATGTTGCGAACCCCAGCCGCCGTCCCGCATCGCGAGGATCGCTCGTACTGGCGCCAGCCTTGTGCGCTGCTTTTGCTGGCCATGTGCGCATCGATTCCGCTTTATCCACTGACCGAGCATTACGGAAGCGGACGCGTACTGCTGATGCTGATCGATCAAGCCTTGGTACAACTCGCGATCCGTGCTGTCAGCCACAGCCGGGCGTCGGCAAGGCTTGGCTGGGTGTTCGGCCTGCTCAGCCTCGGCGCGCAGGTTTACTGGCTGTTTCTCCCGGGCTTGCTCAGTGCGGTTCTGTCTCATGCGGGCTTGTTGCTGTTCTATGGCTATGCGGTTTACGTGTTTATTGCCTACATCAACTACGACGACGTGGCCTCGGTCGACGAGATGTTTGCGTGCGCCTGCCTGTATCTGCTGTTTGCATTCCTGTGGTCGCATGTCTACTCGGTGATCCTGATTCTTGATCCGGGCGCGCTGTACATCAATGACGCCAACAATCCCGACCGGATATTCAGCTACTTCGAGACGCTCTATTTCAGCTTCACCACGATCACCAGTGTTGGCTTTGGCGAAATCACGCCGGTCTCCTCGTTTGCCCGAGCGATTGTCATCCTGCAGCAACTCTGCGGCGTATTGTTCCTGGCAATAGTCGTGGCGCGTTTGCTGAGTCTGATGCAACGCAACCGCCACCCATGAGCCGCAGTGAGTGCGCGGTACGTCACCCAACGCTGCAGCCAATTCGACGGCGCCGTCATGCCGACGCGCTTGCAGCCCAGAATACGTCCAAATTTTCTTCAAGCCATCTGCGGAACACGACACGGGTTCAGGCAGAATAGGCGCAAACCAGGGGCATCTGATCGCGCCGATCGGCTGGATTCGACGGGACGTGCCCGGATATGAATGGTTGAAACAGCTGATACCTGACCAGAACACCGCGAGTCAGCAGGTTGCCGGCACCAGGTCCGCCACCAAGCCAATGGGCGAACCCAGCAACCGGACCTGCCGCATCTTTGCGCTGACTGTGGTAATGACTTGATGGCAATCAATGAGGTGGAACACTCGTGACCGACACGTCCATTACCCAACTACTGTCGCGCTGGCGAACGGGGGACCGTGACGCCGAAACAGCATTGATCGAAGCGGTCTACCCGATTCTGCGCCAGATCGCCCATGCGCAGATCCGCCGAAATTCCGGCTTCGCGACGCTGCAGGCCACCGAGCTCGCAAACGAGGCGTTCGAAAAGATCCGTGGCCTGCAAGCGCTTGAGCTCCGCGATCGGGATCACTTCTTCGCGATGGCAGCTACCGTCATCCGGCGTGTTCTGATTGACTACATTCGCGAACGCGGCGCCGAGAAGCGCGGTGGCGGCCTGAAGTTTGTCGACATGTCCGAACTCCTGGACGAACATGCGACGACGCTCGATGACACAGTCGACTGGCTCGCTGTCGACCAAGGACTCGTTGACTTGGAACGCCGCGACCCAGAAGTCGCCCGGGTGGTGGAACTGAAACTGTTTTCCGGGTTGTCGGCAGACCAGATCGCTACGGTCTGCAACAGTTCGGTGGCTACGGTCGGCCGCCAATGGCGCTTTGCTCGTACGTGGCTTGCCCGACGGCTCGGCGGCTCCCGAGCGTGAACGCGTGCAGCCAGGCTGCCGGTTGGAATCAGCCATGAATCCCCATAGCAGCGCGAGGCCATGGTCATGACCGACTCATTCGGCCAGTTGCAGGCGCTGTTTGCCGCTTATGTGGATTGGGATCGTGCCGATCAACAAGCCGCGTTGCAGGCGCTCGCCAAGACGGATCCTGCCCTAGCAAACGAGTTGGCCGAACTCCTCGATCTGGACTTGGAACTCCGTGGGCAGACCGTGGCGCCGGGACAAGGGCTGGCCTCCCTCGCTGCCCTGATTGACGCCGAACACTCGCTCACGGGCCGCATCATTCAGTCGTTTCGACTGTGCGAGCGTCTTGGCCAGGGCGGCATGGGCACGGTGTATCGGGCTGAACGCATTGACGGAGTAGTCAAGCAGGAGGTGGCCGTCAAACTGATGCATCGCGAGCATATGGATGCTGATGGTCTGCGCCGCTTTCGCATGGAATGCGAGACCTTGTCGTCGCTCCGGCATCCCAATATTGCGCATTTGATTGACGCCTGCATCCTTGAAGACGGCATACCTTGCCTGATCATGGAGTATGTCCCGGGTGTGCCGCTGACCGAGTTCTGTGCGCGCCATCAGCTCGGCTTGCCTGAACGTCTGCGCCTGTTTGCGCAGGTATGCGCTGCGGTCGAGGAGGCGCACCGGAATCTGATCGTGCACCGCGATCTGAAACCCAGCAACATTCTGGTCGATGACCAAGGGATGGTGAAGCTGCTCGACTTCGGCATTGCCAAGTCGCTGTCTGAGCATGACCGCTTTGAACAGACTGCCACTGCCTTGCGATTCTTCTCGCCGCAATATGCAGCGCCAGAGCAACTGACGGGCGACAAGATCACCGTCGCCTGCGACATTCATGCACTGGGTCTGATTGCCTTTGAACTGTTGAGCGGCGAAGCCGCCTTCCAGCTTCAGGGCCTGACGGCTGCCGGGATCGAGCGTCAGATTGTGTCGGTGCCAGTGCGCGCACCAAGCAGTGCGTCGTCGTCTCGGCAAGCACCACCCGTAAGTCCGAAGCTACTTCGCGACGATCTGGACAATATCGTCCTGAAATGCCTGCGCAAGGACCCGGTTGAGCGCTATCGGTCAGTCCAGCTGCTGATCGACGAGTTGGATCACTTTGAACATGGCCGGCCCATCCAGGCTGGTGGGGGGCAATGGTGGTACCGCACGCGCAAGTTCGTATTGCGGAACCGGTTGCCTGTGGCCATGACGGCACTGGTCTGCGCGGTAATCGCCTTCGCGTTCATTGTTCTGGTTCGGCAAAACCAGGCGCTGGAACTGCAGCGTGACCGCTCAGATCAGGCGCTGCTTTTGATGAAAGACGCCTTTGCTGGCGCCGATCCCATTCGCGCCGCTGGCGCGCAAACCAATGCCGGGGCGATCCTCGATGCGGCGCGCACCAAATTGGACGACCTCTACGACACCCAGCCTGACTTGTACGCCAACATCGCGCTGACGATTGCCGAAATTGATAGTGAGCTGGGGCGGGCGAACCAAATGGTCGATGTCCTTGCCCGCGCTCGACAAGCTGCGCGCCGAAGCAACGTTGATACAGAGCTTGTGCAACAGATCTTGATCCTGCATGCGGATGCCAACCTGGATCTGGCGAATGTGTCGGATGCGAAGGACCTGTTCGACGAGGCCTTGCGGCTCGGACCGATGGCCGAACCCATGGCCACTTTGATGCGCGCACGTCTGCTCAATATGCAGGGCGACTATGATCAGGCCATCGCCTTGTTGCTGCCCAAGATCCCTACCCTGGGCCTCCGCAAACCGACCGATGCCGGCGCCAGGCGGACCTGGATGCAACTGGCCGAGAGCTACCGCCTGCAAGGCGATAATGCGCGTTGCCTGGCCGTTCTGGACGACGTCTTGTCCTGGCAGCAGCAGGGATTGCCTGCCGATCATCCGCTGATGCTCCGAACGCGTATTCGCCGAACCGTCCCCCTGCGCAAACTTGGGCGTCTGGATGAAGCGATCGCTGAGAGCGAAGCCATTCTGGAGCGCGTCGTGGTGCTGTACGGGGAGAACGGTTTGGCCACCGCTTCAACGCTCACCAACCTCGCCAATGCCCTGAGCGCAGCCGGCCGGAATGCCGAATCGTTGCGGGCGTCCGAGCGCGCGATCCGAATCTGGCAATCCGTGCAGGGCGCCGATCATCCCAATACGTTGCGCGCCATGTTCAACTTTGCGTTGGCGTTGGCTCAGGATTCCGACCGGGCCGCAGAGGCAGATGCTGTGTTCCAAGAGTTGCTGGCATTGTCGGAGAAACGCCTGGGCGAAAACAACGAGTTGCTCGCCTACTACCGCATTTTCTATGCCCAGTATCTACTCGGGCGCGAGCGAGCAGGCCCGGCATTGCTGTTGCTGATGCGGCCTGGCACACGGGCGGGCGCGGCAAAACTGGACGCCAAAGAGCAACAGCGACTGAGGAACCTATCCCATGCGGCTGCCAATGCAGTTTGTGCAGAATCACCTGGGAATCCGGACCTCGTCAACGCTTGCCGCGCGGTCGAGGAGGCTCCGGCGCCGTCACATTAGGCCCTTTGCGGTTTGATTCGAACCTGATCGGGCGCCGATGCTGATGGCCCCAAGTTCCCGAAGGCCAGAGCAAAGCTGAACGGAATGCAACGCGATTCCGCGACGCGAGATTCTTTTTTGATCGCTTTCCGCGCGGGAATCCGAGTGGATTCATACGGAACGGCAGCCACTAGTGTTCGCACGTGCAAACGGGTCTGCCTTGGGAGGGTCTGAATAAGTCCATCCTGGACTTTCAGACCCGCACTGGAGCTAGCACACATCCAGACTCAGTGTCCTAGAACCAAGCAGTGGCGACGTTCCGTCGGCCATGAGCCATCGCGTCATTGGCAATGCTCTGTTCAGTCCAGCCTCGCTACTGGCGAGCTACCGGTCACGAATTCAAACTATCTGCGCTACTGTTTCAACCCCTTTTTCAGGAGAACCACCATGTTCCGCGCTCGATTCGTCACGCTGCTCAGCTTCTGTTGTCTGCTCATTGCAACTGCCTCCAATCCAGCCTTCGCTGATCCGCCGCCGACCGGCAACTGTGATGTCAATATCGACAAGGCTTGTTTGATCAGTGAAGTCGCCACCTATGAAAAGGATTGCCCGGTCAACAGCGGCGCCAAGTCGTGCCGCACCTATAGCTATCTGGACGGTGCCTGGTTGGAGTGCGACGGCTTGGCTGGCGAGATCTTCTGCGACGCGTATCCGCAGACCGCGGACCCATACAAGGACCCGTATCATTTCAGCTACTCCTGGTCTGTGACCGGCAATTCGCAGCCGATGGTCAGTTACAGTGCGTTTTCACCCCAGGCTACTGCGACCTGCACGGGATATGTGTTCGTCACCGTGACCGTGACCAACAATGTCAGCAACTTGAGCGGCTCATACACGACGCGAGTGTTCTGCAACGGTCAATAAGTACCTGAGGCCCGGAGCAAGTTTCCGATTCATCGCACTACCACAATATCGCGGCGCGCTCGGGAGTGATCCAGAGCGCGCCCGGTTGTTTCGATGGGTCCGAGCTCTCGCGCTGAAGCGAGTCCCGTCGACAGGTCGGCGCAACGCTGAGAGCAATACCGGTGCTCATGCGAGCAACAAGATTGGTCGGCGTCACATCACATCGATCGACCTTTGCCAACGCCATCACTCCTGACCTGCCGGTTGCAACGCACGCGCAATGCCGTAGCTGCCGAGCCAATACGAACTGGCATTGTCATAGCGCGCCGACTGCAAATGCACACCGAGCACCGGCAGGCCTTTCAGGATTCGCCCCTGGCGGTCCGGGCGCAGTTCCAACGGCCCCGCAGACTCCTCGTCCAAAGGTCTGCGCAGACCGATGCTGATTCGGCCACGGACTGGAATTGAGGTTCGATCCTGAACGCGGAATTCCGGAATGAGTCCACTGGGTGTAGCGCCGGTCGCATTCATTGAGATTGACGTGACCGAACCACTCAGGGTTGGCAGCGGCGGTGACGGTGGCGGCAAAAATCCGACGTCGTCGCAGGACCAGATCGAGTTCACCGACAGCAGGCAGGAAGCGCGCGACCAGATCCGATCATCGTCGGCAACGGTGCCGTTTACGGTGAATCGCGCGGCATTCTGCTGAAACAGACTCTGAAATGGCGGAATGGCACCAGCCGGTGTCAACACTTGATCGGTATAGGCCCATTTCGTCGGAAAGCTCAGCACCAGCTCGGACTGCGCACCGAGCTCCGATTCGATAGTGTATTGAGTGGTTAGCGATTCGCTCATCAGCACTGCACTGATCGCATCGATCGCGCGGCTTTTCGGAAATTGATAGCGCATGCGACCTTGGGCGGTTTGCACCCACGCATCGAGCCAATCCGGGTCTGGCCCGGTCGCATCGGCCAAGGTAATGCCGTGAGCTGGGTCGGCATGGCCAGGCCGATCGCGAAACCCTGCGAGCGACGTGACAGGAATGGCCCATGAGGTGCCCGCAGCCACGTCGATCAGGGTCGAAAATCCCGACAAGCCACCGCGCGGCGGTAAGAATCCGGCCAACGCATTAACCGCCCAGGGCGCGCCAGGCGCAAAGCGTGCCACCAATGCACCGCAAGTGCCGGCAGACTGCTGATTCACCAGCGTTGCCAGCTCGCCAGCGGGGTCCAGAGCGCCGAGATCGATGGCCTCGATAAAGCCGACTCGAGCGCGCGCCAAATCTTCCGGGCCGGTGTCACGATTGGCGCCACTGTATTCGAACGGTCGCAAACCAATGCGCCCGCGATACGTTTCGGAACGGTAGAGTGCCGGAGCCGTGCAGGATTCGTCCGTTGTAATCAGTAATGGTGCTTCCGTAGTCGGGTCTGAGGCAATGGCTGCTGTCCACAGATCATGGCTGCCGAGATAGAGGTTGAACGTCAGCACCGGCCGACCATTGCGCTGCTCTCGCAAACGAATCAACACCGCTTTCGGCACGCTGTCGCGATTTTCGATCGCGAACAGCGTGCTGCGCTCCGATGACGCGTGATACAGCGGAAACAGCAGCACCTGGGCGCCTTGCACCGATACCTCGACCGCTGCCAATGGGCCGGCCAATAGAGCGAGCAGAACCGCGAGCAGAACACACCGCATCAACGCAATCATGGCGAGCCACCCGCATTGACAAAGACCGGCCCGTAGGCAGGCAACAGGCGCGTGTCTGCAAACAAGGCGTGGCGTCCCGAATTGGCGAAGGCAGTCTCGTACGACATCGCAGCAAAGGCGATCACCGGCAGGCCAGCAAGCCGACGACCATTCAGGTCGGGACGTAGCGCGAAGTAACGTACACCGCCGGCGGCCCTGTCGAGCCAGCCGAACGCCATTAGCAGGCTACCTTCATCCGGTGCTGGGTTAGTGCCTTCCGTGCCGAGAAAGGCCGTTCTATGACCGTAAGTCACTGCACCAACGACCGTATCCAAACTTCGGTTGAACGTCATGACCGGGATCGCAATGTCCCACCAGTCCACCGAACCAAACGGGCATTCGTCGTTAAACTCGCAGCTCGGCACGCCCTGATCAAAACCAGGTCCGCCCTGCTTGCCAAGCCAGCGGAGGCTCGCGAATTGAGCGCGGCGTGTTTCTGCAGTGAATGGTGCCGTGTACCCATAAAACCGACGTGTCGGCTGCGCGAGTATCCAGTCATTCCAGGCACCAATTGCGCGCGCCTTGGAATACGCGGCGTGCAGTCCTGGCATCGTGAGCACAGCCGACACCGCATCAATCGCTTGCGCGCTGGGGTACCGGAGCTGTACCTCTTGGCCTAGTTCGTCTTTCACAAAGGCATGCGCCTCACCCGAAGTGATGTCGCTCACTGCATCGTCCAGATCCGGGCTTGAAGCCGTCGGCGGTGTGTGCAGCAAGGGTGCTGTCGGTGTCCGGAATTCAGTCAACCCAACTACTGGAATTTCCAACGAGAACCCGGCTGAAACATAGACCACACTCGCTTCAGCCGACAGACCACCTTGGGCGGGTCCCAAATCGCGAGTTGGGTCTACCGACCAATATCCGGCGTCGCCATTCCCAACACTGAATGCCTGGTTCAATCGCGCACAGTCGTTCGGCATTGGCTGTGCCTGATCTGGCCCCGAAAACGCAAGTGCGTTGGCACTGCCATAGCCGCCGGGCAGCACCTCACCCATCTCAAACACTTCAATGGAGCCCTCGTGGGTCCGAGTCAGGTCGGTGCCAGCGGCATCTGCACGGTCGCCAGTAAAGTCCTGATCCGAAGCAGGCCAATAGGCGAGCCCGCCTACACGCGGGGCATTGGCATCGCCAATGAGATCAGGGACCGTACAGCTTTGATCACTGGTACCCATGACCATTCGGCCACCGTGCTCAAACAACGTGGCCGACCATCGATCATGGGGTGCGAGGTACAGATTGAACTGCATCAGCAGCTTGCCAAAATGCGACTCACGGACACGAACCTTGACGGCCTTCGCCTGCCCGCGCTGATTCGCAATGGCCAGCAGTGTGGTCCGGCCGGTTCGCACAGAGTAGTAAGGCACGATCAGGACTTCGCCATGCCCGTCAGAGTTTCGCCGCACGGCCTCCACTGGCGCACTGAATACACACAACAACAGACTCATTAACCAAAGAATTCGCATGATCACTCCAGGAATACTGGATTGACGCGTTGCCGTTTGATATCCCCCAAAGCGCCTCAAGGTTTGTTGTCATCAGCACACCAGCTGGCACCAATAGTTCCGTACGGAATCTACGGATGCTGATGTTGCTTCGATCAGACCGAATTCAATCCAACCGCTTTCTGAAGCGCAAGGTGGCTGCCCCCAACGTGATCGCAGAAAACAGCAGCAGAATGCCGATCTCGCGCGCGAGCTCGTGCAAGTCTGCGCCACGCAATACGATGCCGCGCACCAGGCGAATGAAATGCGTCAGCGGCAGGCACTCGCCGATCCATTGCGCCGCCTTTGGCATGCCGGCAAACGGAAACATGAAGCCAGACATCAGGATTTGCGGCAGAAACGTGAAGAACGCCATTTGCATGGCCTGGAATTGTGTGCGCGCGAACGTCGACAGGAATACACCGAGCCCCAGCGCGGCCAGAATGTAAGTGAGCGCTGACACATACACCTGCCACAACTCGCCACGCACTGGCACACTGAAGATCAACACGCCGAGCGTCAGTACGACGGTGACTTGAATCAACCCAATCAGCACGAACGGCAGCACTTTGCCGAGAATCAACTCGCCTGGTGTCAACGGCGTTGCGATCAGCATTTCGAGATTCCCGCGCTCACGCTCACGCACGATGGCGACGGCCGTGAATAAGGTCATCGTCATCGTCAGAATCACACCGATCAAGCCCGGCACGGTGTTGACTGAAGACTTCCGTTCTGGGTTGTAACGATTCAAGAGCGCCAGGCGATTCGTCGGACTCGCACCGGGCAACGGCAGCTCCGTCAGTTGTCGGGCCGCCGCTTGGATCGAGGGATCTGACGCATCGACGATCAACTGTGCCGGTGGCTCGCCCGGGCGCTGCAGGCGGCGTTCAAAATCACGGGGAATCAACAGGATGACGCTCGCATCGCCTGATTGCATGAGCCGATCGGCGACGCTGACCTCGCGTCCGACATGAACCAGCGTGACCACTTGCGAATGCTCGAGGCGTGCGACCAGTTCGCGACTCGCCGTGCTGTCGGCCTGATCAATGACGGCCGCATGCAGGCCACGCACATCGGTGTTGATGGCAAAGCCAAACAGCAATAACTGCAAGGTCGGAATACCGAAAATCATCGCCGCGGTCAGCCGATCGCGAAGGAGCTGTTTCAGCTCTTTGATCACCACCGCACGCAGTCGCCGCAGATTCATGAACGGCCTCCGGAATGCGTTGCGGCGACAAAGACATCTTCCAGATTGCCGGCGATGACCTCCATCTGCACCGAAAAACCTTGCTGATTCAGACGCTTTACTAACGCATCGCGGTCCAGATCGCGCCGCAGCAGCACGCGAAGGCTGGCACCCAATTGCGCAATGCCACTGACGCCATCGACGCCGCTCAAGGCTTGCTGGATCGCCCGCGGCCGCTCGGCGTGCAAGCGCACCACGACAAACGGCAACGCCTCGATCAGATGTTGCGGCGTGCCCTCGGCCACCAGTCGACCGTGATCGAGAATCGCCAAGCGGTGGCAACGCTCGGCTTCGTCCATGTAGTGCGTCGACACCAAGAGACTCGTGCCAGCGTCCGCCAAATCGAACAAGGCGTCCCAGAAGTCGCGGCGTGATTGCGGATCGACTTGGCTCGTTGGCTCATCGAGCAGCAGGAGCTCGGGTTCGTGCAGCACCGCGCCCGCCAGCGCCAATCGCTGTTTTTCACCCCCGGAGAGCGTGCCAGCCAATTGCTTCTGGCGGCTATCGAGGTGATAGCGGCCAAGCAGTTCGTTGACGCGCTGCCGGCCTTTGGCGCCATAGAGCCCGTGTATGTGGGCCAGGAATTCGAGGTTCTCGCGGACGCTCAAGTCTTCATAGAGCGAGAACTTCTGCGTCATGTAACCCATCCGCCGACGCACCGCTTCGGCCGCGGCTGGCAACTTCTGACCGAGCACTTCGATATCACCGGAGCTCGGCATCAAAAGTCCGGCGAGCATCCGGATTGTCGTTGATTTGCCGGAGCCATTGGGGCCCAGAAATCCGTGCACACTCCCTCGTTCCACATTCAGATTGAGCCCATCCACCGCCAGCAAGTCGCCAAAACGCCGACTCAACTGGCGCGCCGTAATGGCATCGCTCATGGCTCGCTTCCGGCCGCGGGCAGCACGACGGCCACCGGCGCGCCCAACGGAACGGCCCCGAGCTTGGCCGTGGGCAGCGCAATTTCGGCCAGGTAACTGAGCCGCTCGGCATCGTCTCCGTGCAGCGCGTAATAGGGCGTAAAGCTCGCCTCCGAGGCCAACCGACGGACGCGCCCGGCCAGCGGCTGATCCAGGCCTTGGACCGACACATCAAGCACCTGACCCAACTGCAAATCAGCGCGCAACGGCGCTGGCACGAACACGCGCGCATAGACACTGTCTGCGGCCAGCATCACGGCCAGCACGTCGCCCGGCTTGGGTTGATCACCGGTTTTCAGTACCAGGGTTTCGAGCAGGCCGGCACGCGGTGCGGTGCGTTGCAGGCGACTGATCTCGAGTTCGGTGGCCTGAAGCCGCGCCCGCTGGGCGACTTCTGCGGCCCGCATTGCATCGACCTGCTCGGTCCGCGTGCCAGCCCGCAGTCGCTTTAGAACGGCAGAAGCCGCGGCCTGATCGCTCGTCAGCGTTTCCACATTGCGGCGGGCGCGATCCAGGTCCTGCTCGCTCAGGAGGCCACGACTGCGCATCTGCTCGGCGCGTTCGCGCTCGTCCCGAGCCAGCGCCAAGCGCGCCCGCACCGAGGCCAATTGCGCCTCGGCTTGCTGGAGGTCCTCCAATCTCGTACCCGCGAGCAATTCCGCCAGTTGCGCCTGGATGCGCTGGAGCTCGGCAGTTTCCGCAGCAAGCCGCCAATTCAGGCGTGCCGGGTCCTGGCTCAGAATCACGGTATCGGCCGCCAGCATCGTGCCTTCGGGTACCGGTTCGGCAAGAATGCGCTCCGCGCTCTCGGCAACGATTTCGATCCGGTCGGCCTCCAGGGTGCCAAGCAGCGTTGGATCGGGCACCGCCTGATGGCAGCCCGTCATCAGTGCGCCGCCACACAGTGCGGCGAGGCCCATACGAAACGCGGAATAACGGTAAAGCGGCATCGGCAACCTCGCCTGCCAGTCAGATGTGCCGGATGATACGGTTTCCGACTCCCCCTGGCATCGGTCACAATGCGGGATGAACGC
Organism: Ahniella affigens; assembly: GCF_003015185.1. Taxonomy (GTDB): domain Bacteria; phylum Pseudomonadota; class Gammaproteobacteria; order Xanthomonadales; family Ahniellaceae; genus Ahniella; species Ahniella affigens. The sequence goes on along the minus strand of NZ_CP027860.1, from coordinate 5,737,666 downwards.
GATTTCCAGCAAACTGCCGATCCTGATCTGCGACGACCAGCGCGATGTGTTGGAGGCGCTGCGTTTCCTCCTCAAGTCCGAGGGCCTGCAAGCACAAATGCAAGGCGATCCCGACAACGCACTCAGCGCGGTCCGGCGCCAACAGTTCGCGTGCGCACTGATCGACCTGAATTACTCGCGCGATACGACCTCGGGCCAGGAAGGGATCGACTTGCTGCGCCGGCTGAAGGCCCTGGATGCGGATTTACCGGTGGTCGTCATGACGGCATGGGGCAGCATTCATCTCGCCGTGCAGGCCATGCAGGCGGGGGCCGCCGATTTCATCGAAAAGCCCTGGGACAATCACCGCCTGCTCAGCATTCTCCGGACGCAGATTGCGCTCGGTGAGGAGCGCCGGCGCAATGCTCGACTCCACGCCGAGAATGCATTGCTGCGCTCGGAGCAGGATGAGGCCTTTGTCGCAGCGTCCAAGTCCATGTTGCAAGTGATGGAGATGCTGAAGCGCGTCGCACCGACCGATGCCAATGTGCTGATCTTGGGCGAAAATGGCACGGGCAAGAGTGTGCTTGCGAAGCGGCTGCACGCTGCATCCACGCGCGCCGAGCGCTCGCTGATCAAGGTCAACATGGGCGGGATTCCGGAGCAATTGTTCGAAAGCGAGATGTTCGGCCACGTCAAAGGCGCATTTACCGACGCCAAGCAAGACCGTGTCGGGCGGTTTGAACTCGCCGACGGGGGCACGCTGTTCCTCGATGAAATCGGCAATATCCCGCCGTCGCAGCAGCCCAAATTGCTTCGGGTTTTGGAGGACGGCGAACTCGAGCGCGTCGGCTCATCCAGAACAGCACGTGTAGATGTGCGCTTGGTCTCGGCAACCAATGCCGATTTGCGGAAGGAGGTTCAAGACGGCCGGTTCCGGAAGGACCTGCTGTTTCGACTGAACACGGTGGAACTGGTGTTACCACCCTTGCGCGACCGGCTCGACGATCTGCCCTTGCTTGCCGAGGTGTATCTGGAGCGCTTTGCGAAACGGTATCAACGCGGCCAGCTGACCCTAGCCCCGAGCGCGCTTCGTGAACTCGCGCAGTATCACTGGCCTGGCAATGTGCGCGAACTGAGCCATGTTCTGGAGCGTGCGGCGCTGCTCAGCCATACCGATCAGATCAGTGCGCTGCATCTGTCGCAGGCGGGCGAGCCCGTCGTTCCCGGCGCGTCACCGACGGCCGGCCCGACCACACTGGACGACCAGGAAGAGGCACTCATCCGCGATGCCTTGAAGCGCCATCAAGGCAATATCCAACGCAGCGCCGAGGCGCTCGGCCTGAGCCGGGCCGCACTGTATCGACGCTTGGAGAAATTCGGGATCCGAGGAGAGGACTGATGCGCCTGGTTCCAGGCTTGCAGGAAGGTCCGCGCAAGGCGACAAAGCTCAGCTTCGAGGCCAGTGTATTGTGGTCTGCCCTGCTGCTGACACTACCGTTGCTGCTGACGCTGTTCGTCGTGATGTGGCTCTTTGTGCCCGTCACGTTGTGGTCCTGGATACTGATCCCTGCTTGCCTGGTCACGCTGATGCTCGCGTTCCGGCTTCGGCATCGGGTCGTGTTTCCGCTCTACACCCTGTCGAACTTGCTGGAAGCGCTCCGCGAGGGCGATTTCAGTCTGCGTGGCTCGAGAGCCCGCCGCGGCGACGCGATCGGCGACGTGGTCTGGGAAGTCAACGCACTGTCCGAGACACTGCGTGAGCAACGCCTGCGCGTCGAGGAAACATTGGCGCTGTTGAGCAAAGTCGTGCAGGAGATCGACATTGCGGTACTGACGTTTGACGATCATCAGCACGTCCGGCTGCTGAACCCGGCGGCGGCGCGGCTGCTCGCCAAGGATCAGTCCAGTGTGATCGGGCAACCGGCGTCGGCGCTCGGTTTGGCCGATTGCCTCACCGTCAGCGAGTCACGCACCGTGCGGCGGGAATTCCCTGGCGGCAGCGGCCGTTTCGAACTGTCGACCGTGCAGTTTCGCCAAGGCGGTGTGCCGCACGTGCTACTGGTGATCTCGGATTTGTCGCGAGCATTGCGCGAGGAGGAACGCCTCGCGTGGCAGCGTCTGATCCGCGTGCTGGGGCATGAACTCAACAACTCGTTAGCGCCGATCAAATCGTTGTCGCAGAGTCTGGATAGTGTAGTGCAGCGAGACCCGCTGCCCTCGGATTGGCGCGAGGATGTAGTCGACGGTCTGCGCCTGATCGGGGATCGGGCCGCGTCACTGAATCGCTTCATGGCTGGCTATACCGCGCTCGCCAAGCTGCCGATTCCGAAACGTCGCCCAACACGGCTTGCCGAGTTGCTGAAACGCGTGGCACTGCTGGAACCACGCCGTCCAATCCAGATCGACTGTCATCCCGAACTGTCGGCCATGGTGGATCCGGATCAAATCGAGCAGGCGCTCATCAATGTGCTGAAGAATGCCGCGGAAGCGTCGCCCGAATCGGCACCCATCACGCTGAGTGCCATGCGCGATGGCCATCGACTGCGAGTCTGTGTTCGCGATCGCGGCCCAGGGCTTCCGCCCAGCGACAATTTGTTCGTGCCGTTCTTTACAACGAAGCCAGGCGGCAGTGGGATTGGCCTGGTCCTAACCAGACAAATTCTCGAAGCGCACCTCGGCAATTTTGAACTTCGCAATCATCCGGATGGCGGCGCCGAGGCCGTGTTGTCGTGGCCCGATGCCTGAGTGATCGGTCGAGCGATTCCGACCATCGACTCGTATTCGCCACGCAAGTGGTTGATTTTGGGTGTTGCCGAATTGCGTCGAACTGCTCCAGCCAGTTCCAGGTAGACTATCGACCCCCTTTCAGATCGGTTGCAGCCATGCCGGCCGCGCGCAAAGAAATCCACGAGTTCAACAAGTTGAAAAAGCGCTTGCGTCGGCAGGTGGGTCAGGCCATTGCTGATTTCAACATGATCGAGGACGGCGATCGGGTCATGGTCTGTCTGTCGGGCGGCAAAGACTCGTATACGATGCTCGATGTGCTGCGCCAGTTGCAGGCGAAAGCCCCGGTTTCCTTCGAACTACATGCGGTGCACCTGGACCAGAAACAGCCGGATTACGATGGCGCGGTGATTCCCGATTACCTGCAAAGCGTGGCGATGCCGTTCACGATTCTGGAGCAAGACACCTATAGCGTCGTCAAGCGCGTGGTACCCGAAGGGAAGACCATGTGCGGCCTATGTTCGCGCCTGCGTCGTGGCTCGCTTTACACATTCGCCGAACGCGAAGGCTTCAACAAGATTGCGCTAGGTCATCACCGCGATGATTTGGTCGAGACCATGTTCCTGAACTTGTTCTACCACGCGAAGTTGTCGAGCATGCCGCCCAAGCTGCGCTCGGATGATGGCAAGCACATTGTGATCCGACCGCTCGCGTACTGCGCGGAAACCGACATCGCGGACTACGCCGAGGCAATGGCCTTTCCGATCATTCCATGCAACCTCTGTGGCTCGCAGGAAACCCTGCAGCGCAAGGTGATCAAACAGATGCTCCAAGATTGGGAGCGCCAACATCCTGGCCGTACGGAAACGCTGTTCCGCGCGCTGACCGACGTTCGTCCCTCACAATTGGCGGATCCCAAACTGTTCGATTTCGTCGGACTTGGCGCGCGCACCGAAGCGCGGCTTAGCGAGCAGGATTGGCTCGCTGGCGACACCCCCGAAGCCGTGCGCAAGCCGTTTCCGCTGCCGGTACTGGTTCAGTAAACCAGTTCCCCTCCACACGCTGCTGCGCTTGGTTCCGGCCAAGTTGGCAACCCAGTTAGGACCCTCATGTTTTTCAAGAATCTGACGCTGTTCCGTTTTTCGCCGGAGACCGCCGGCAAGCTCAAGAAGCTCGAAGCCAAGTTGGCTGAACATGCGTTACGCCCCTGCGGACCATTGGAAATGGCCACGCGCGGTTGGATCTCGCCCTATGGCCGCAATGAGGAAGACCTCATGCATAGCCATGGCCGCTATCGATTGGTCACGCTTGGCGGTGAGGACAAGATTCTGCCGATGGCCACCGTCAATCAGTATGTCGCCGATAAGGCCGCAGCGATCGAAGCGGAGCGCGGCCGACCGGTCGGTGCCCGCGAGCGCCGCAAGCTGAAGGAAGACGCGCTGACCGACCTGATGCCGCGCGCATTGACGCGCCCGAGTCGAATTGCTTCGTACGTCGATCTTGATGATGGCTGGATGATCATCGATACGTCGTCCCGGAAGCAGGCCGAGAACGTGGTCAGTCAACTGCGCGAAACGCTTGGCAGCTTCCCGGCGGTGCAGGCAGAGGCCGAGGAGTCGCCGCGCGCGCTGATGACGGAATGGCTGATCGAGGCGAAGTTGCCAGAAGGGTTTGAGCTTGGCGACGAGATCGAATTGAAAGACCCGGCTGACCGGGGCGCGATCGTCAAGTGCCGACGCCAGGACTTGGCGAGCGAAGAGATTCGCGAGCATTTGAAATGCGGTAAGCAAGTCACGCAACTCGCGATTGTTTATCGTGAGCGCCTGAGCTTTGTGCTGGACGAATTGCTGACCGTGCGCAAGTTCAAGCTGCTGGATCTCGCCGTGGAATCGCTGGAGTCCGGTGATCGTGAGTCGGCTCGCGCTGAACTCGACGCACGCTTCGCGTTGATGGTCTTGGAAGTGAATCAGCTGCTCGGCGATCTTGAAAAGACGTTCGCCGTGCATCGCCCAGCGGGCAAGTAAGACCGAAGTGGCGCTGATCAGGGGCTGGTTGAAACTCACCCCGGATCAAGTCCGGGGTGACGAGAGAGATGGGTGAATTCATTCGCCAGCCCGGTCTTGATCCGGGTTCGGGTTGATGGTGTCTACTACACCGTCATCAGGCAAGTCGAAGTGCGCCCGGCGGGCATTGCCACGCCGCAATACAGCCCGACCTCCGCAAGCCGCAGATCAATCGCGCGCGAATCCACCCGGCAAGATCAGCATCGCATCACCGTAGGAGAAAAACCGGTAGCGTTGCTGAACCGCATGGGCGTACGCTGCGAGAACGCGCTCGCGCCCCGCGAGCGCCGAGACCAGCATCAGCAAGGTCGATTCCGGCAGGTGGAAGTTGGTGATCAATGCATCGATCACTTTGAACGAATACCCGGGCGTGATGAAGATGCGGGTGTCGCCGCTGAACGGCTGTAGTTCGCCACTAGCCGCTGCACTTTCGAGCGCGCGCACACTGGTTGTCCCAACCGCAATGATTCGACCACCGGCTTGGCGCGTGGCCGCGATCTGGGCGACGGTCTCGGCCGATACACTGACCCACTCTGCATGCATCCGATGCTCGCGAATATCGTCAACGCGCACCGGTTGGAACGTGCCCGCACCGACATGCAAGGTCACTTCGCACCGGTTGATGCCTTGCGCATGCAGGGCATCGAGCAAGGGCTGATCGAAGTGCAGCCCAGCCGTTGGCGCTGCCACCGCACCGGGGTTTTTCGCGTAGACCGTTTGATAACGCTCGCGATCGGCGTCTTCCGGCCGTCGTTCCATGTAGTGCGGCAGCGGCATTTCACCGACCGCTTCGAACAGGTCCAGAAGATTCCGCGCCGAGGTCGTCGTCGCAATCTCGAAGAAACCATCGATGCGGCCACCCACGCGGACATGCTCGCCATTGGCCAGCGTGATCAGCGCACCCGGCTTGGGTGCGTGACTGGCCCGAATCTGCGCCAGCGCGCGATGCTCGTCCAGGACACGCTCCAGCATGATCTCGACCGCGCCGCCCGTTTCCTTCTGGCCAAATGTGCGCGCCGGGATCACTTTCGTATTATTGAAGACCAGGAGATCGCCAGGCCGCAGCCACTGGCTCAAATCTCGGAACTGCCGGTCCAGCAACGGTCCGCTTTCGCCATCCAGAACGAGCAAGCGGCTCGCGCTGCGCTCGGGTAGCGGCACACTGGCAATAAGCTCTTTGGGCAATTCGAAATGGAAGTCCTGTTTGCGCATGGGCCGGGCGAGTACGCGGGGCGACTGCACGATGCAGCCAATCGCACATTATCCCAGAGGCGGCACGAATCCGGGGTGTTTCTCGCCGGATTCGTGCTGGACGCACTCGCGGCACACGCCTTGATGCGACATGAGCCAATCTGGTTCAGGGCCGACTAGCTCAGCCCGCCTCAACTCGCTTTGGCGGCGCGACCGGCCGCCTTACGCGCCTTTTCGTCGATCGGTCGGATCTCCTCGATCCGGCACCATTGGTGATCAAACTCGACGCGGTCGAACTTCGCGTCGATAAAGCCATTGGTGTTGGTAATGCGGATGCCAAGCTGGCGATGCAGATCGAAACAAGGATTCTTCAAGGTCAGCAGATACGCTTTATTGACGCCGATCCAGATTGCCAAATGCTCGTCATCGAACGAGCGCCAGCGATCGACCTCCTGGAACTGGTGAATGCGTTTGATCGGCTCACCCGCAAACTGGCGGAACTCATCCAGCGCCGCCGCATCACGCGCCTTGACCATACGGGTATGTTCCGCGCAGGACGTGAGCCCGGCGACCAGCAGCAGCAATGGAAATTTCATGTTCATGACTCACTCCGTCGAAGTTCCGAACCATACCGTGCCGCGAATCGGCGTCGGTGATATCTGGCTGTGTTCGCCATGGCACCCCCGGTGGTTTCGAGGGTGCTGGCTCGGGTACCTGGCATGACTGTCGCCAACCGGCAGCGCCCTACGGCCTAGAAATTCGCTGCCACGGTCAGACGCTCAGCGCGGCGCGCCTTGTCATCGAGCGGGCGAATCTCTTGGATACGACACCGTTGCTGATCAAACTCGACTCGACTCAGCATCGAGTCCACCGTGCCCGTCCCGCCCGTGATCCGAATCTGCAATTGGTGGTGCAGATCGAAGCACGGCCGACGCAAACTGATCAGGTAGGCCCGATTGGTGCCAATCCAGATTGCAAAATTCTGGTCGTCAAAGGAACGCCAGCGATCAATCGGGGTGAAGCCCCTGACGCGTTTGATTGGCTCGCCAGCAAAGCGCTTGAACTCGGCAAGGTCTTGCGCATCCCGCGCTTTGACCATCTGCATATGCTCGGCACAGGCGGTGAGGCCCAGCAGTGGTAGTGCAAGCAACAACGATTTCAGGACATTCATGGCTCACTCCTTGCAACGTTCAAGAAGCCGTTTCCGGCCGAATTGTCCCCGCGAATCGATTCTATGGGAGCCAATGCGTGAATTACTGCGAGTCGCCCCGTTCAGTTGGCGCCGATTCAGGCAGGGTTTCCAGAAACCGCGAACGCTGTTCCAATAGCAACCCGGAAGAATTTTCGAAGGCGCCCACGATGAGCAAAAGACTGATCCTGATTGACGGCTCTGCCTACTTGTTTCGGGCCTTTCATGCGTTGCCGCCGCTCAGCAACGTGCACGGCGAGCCCACGGGCGCGCTGTTCGGTGTCGTCAACATGCTGCGTTCGCACTTGGCACAGAAACCCGACTACTTGGCCTTTGTGATGGACCCGGGTGGCAAGAACTTCCGCCATGAGCTGTACCCGGAATACAAGGCGAATCGACCACCCATGCCGGACGAGCTGCGTGCCCAGATTGAACCCATGCTCGCGATCGTCCGCGCGCTGGGCATTCCCGTCGTTCGCGAACCGAAGGTCGAGGCGGACGATGTGATCGGCACCTTGGCCCGACAGGCTGAGTCGCATGATCTGAAAGTCACGATCTCGACGGGCGACAAGGATCTGGCCCAATTGGTCGATGAACGCGTCGAGTTGGTGAATACGATGACCGGCTCGCGCATGAATGCAGCCGGCGTGGTCGAGAAGTTTGGCGTGCGCCCGGATCAGATCGTCGATTTTCTCGCGCTGATGGGCGATAAGGTCGACAATATTCCAGGCGTCGACAAATGCGGCGAGAAGACCGCCGCGAAGTGGCTGAATCAGTACGACAGCCTGGTGAACCTGACCGATCACGCCCACGAGATCACCGGCAAGATCGGCGAGAATCTGCGCGCGGCATTGCCCAAGTTGCCCTTGTCGCAGGAACTGGCGCGCATTCGCTGTGACCTGCCATTGCCCATGACGGTCGAGAGCCTGACGCGCCAACCGCCCGACGTGGATGCACTGAAGACACTCTACGCCCGTTATGAATTCCGAGCCGCACTGAAGGAGCTCGAGGCGAGCACGGGCAACGCGAGCAGCGAGCCCGCGGTGCCGGCGGCCGGGCCAATTGCGACGCCCACCCCCAAGGTGGCACCCGCGCCCATTGCCGGGTTTGATCAGGCCGGCAGCTATGAATGTGTGCGCGATCGCGAGCGGCTGGACGTTTGGCTCGACCAACTCCGCACCTGCGCGGTGTTTGCGTTTGACACGGAGACGACGAGTCTCGATGCGCATCAGGCCGAGATCGTCGGCGTGTCATTTGCCATCGAACCGAAAATCGCTGCGTATGTGCCCCTCGCGCACACAGGGCCCGGGGTTCCAGCGCAGCTCGATCGACGGGAGGTGCTCGATCTGCTGAAGCCGATTCTGGAATCCGAGACGATTGGCAAGATCGGCCAGCATGGCAAGTACGACATGCACGTACTAGCCCGGTATGACATCGAGATGCGCGGCTACCGGTTCGATACGATGCTGGAGAGCTATGTCCTGAACTCGACTGCGAGTCGCCATGACATGGACTCACTGTCGAACTTTTATCTGAACTACAAACCGGTGGCGTATGAGGAAGTTGCCGGCAAAGGCGCGAAGCAGATTTCGTTTGCCGACGTGGATCTGGACACGGCCACGCGCTATGCAGCCGAAGATGCGGATGTGACGTTGCGTCTGCATCAGACCTTGCATCCTCGCCTGGCAGCCGAACCGAAACTCCTGTCGATCTTCAGCGACATCGAAATGCCGCTGGTGCCTGTGTTGCGTCGCATGGAGCAGAACGGCATTCTGATCGACGCCGAACTCCTGAAGCAGCAAACGCACGACATGCGCACGCGGATGTCGGCGTTGGTCGAACGCGCCTACGAACTGGTAGGCCACCGCTTCAGCCTGGATTCGCCAAAGCAACTGCAGGCGGTGCTTTATGACGAGTTGAAGCTCCCGGTGCTGGCGAAGACCCCTTCCGGGCAGCCCTCGACCAATGAGGACGCCATCAGCGATCTTGCCGAACATCATGAGCTGCCGCGCTTGATTCTGGATTACCGCGGCCTCGCGAAGCTGGTGTCGACCTATACGGACAAGCTCCCGTTGCAGATCAACGCAGACACCAAACGCGTGCACACATCGTTTCATCAAGCGATCGCACAAACCGGACGCCTATCGTCAACCGACCCGAACCTGCAGAACATTCCGATCCGCACCGAAGACGGTCGGCGCATCCGCAAGGCGTTCATCGCGCCGCCGGGCTGGAAGATCGTGGCGGCCGACTACTCACAGATCGAGCTTCGGATCATGGCGCATCTGTCTGAGGACGAAGGCCTGCTGCGCGCATTCCGGGAAGGCATTGACGTGCATCGCGCCACCGCTGCCGAGGTCTTCGGCATCGAGCCAGATGAAGTCAGCGGCCAGCAACGTCGCGCCGCCAAGGCCATCAATTTTGGTCTGATGTACGGCATGGGCGCATTTGGACTCGCCCGGCAACTCGACATTGGCCGCAAGGAAGCGAACGACTACATCAGTCGCTACTTCTCGCGCTATCCGGGCGTGCGGACCTTCATGGACAGTATTCGCGAGAAGGCCAAGGCACAGGGTTATGTCGAGACCGTCTTCGGGCGCCGACTGTACTTGAATGAGATTCACTCTCGTAACGCCGGGCTCCGCGCTGGCGCCGAGCGCGCCGCCATCAACGCACCCATGCAGGGCACCGCCGCCGACATCATTAAGCGGGCCATGCTGGCCATCGATCAGTGGCTGGCCGACAAGAAGAATTGTGCGCGGATGTTGCTGCAAGTGCACGATGAACTGGTTTTCGAGATCCGCGAGGATCAGGTAGACGCCATCAAATCTGGCCTGATTGAGCGGATGGATGCAGCGGCGGAACTGCTGGTACCACTCGAAGTTGACGTCGGCGTAGGTGAAAACTGGGACGAAGCGCACTGATTTTCAGTTTCATTCCTGCATGTACCCGTACGAAAGCTGAACATGAGACAAAAAATTTGCAGTTGAGTCACAGGTTTGAACCGCGGCTGAATTAGAATCCGTCCTGGGTTGAACTATCCACGATGCGGAGCAATCTTAGTCGTCGGATCGTCTCCCCAAGTGATCCAACACTCGTGAGAGTGAACCCCATAGCAGGTCCACGGTTCGCAAGATCCTCGCCTGCAACCCCAGCCCCGGGTGTGCCCCCAAGCGCCCGGGGCTACTTATTTCTGAAGTCCGGAAATCTCGGCACTTCTTGATTCAGTAGCCCAGCCCTGACCCAGGATCAGCGTATCCTTGAGTTGCCTACTGGGAGAAAGCTCATGTTCGAAACCCCCACACTGACTGATGCGAGCTTGCCGCTCAGCAACCAACTTGCCGTGTTCGGCCACCCGATTGCGCATTCCAAATCGCCGCGCATCCATCAAGCGTTTGGCCACCAACTCGGCATCGATCTGCGCTATCAGGCAATTGATGTTGTCGACGGGAATCTGGCAGCGGCCGCGCTTCGCTTTCAGCAAATGGGCGGCAGCGGCGCCAATGTGACCCTGCCATTCAAACAGGATGCTTACAAGCTGTGCCGCAGCCTGAGCGCCAATGCGACGCGTACTCAGGTCGTCAACACGCTGCATTGGCGTGGCGACCATTGGTTTGGCGACAACACCGATGGCCCGGGGTTGGTCCGCGATATCAGCGAGCGCCACCGCCAGGACTTGCGCGCCCGCCGCGTGCTGATCCTCGGTGCCGGTGGTGCGGTTCAGGGCATTCTGTCGGCATTGCTGGACGCCGGTGTCGACACCATCACACTGGCGAATCGCAGCCCAGCCAAGGCCGACGCGCTGTGCGACCTGATCGGCGAACCCGCCCGAGTCAAGAGCCTGTACTGGCAGGATTTGGCCGACGCCGGGCACTTTGACCTGGTGCTCAACGGCACCAGCGCCGGCGTACAAGGCGCATCCTTGAGTCTGCCGTTCTCGTTGCTAACCCCTCGAACACTCGCCTACGACCTGAGTTACGGCCCCGCCGCAACAGATTTTCTGGCGTGGGCCAAAGCCGGCCAATGCTGGCTCGCGGTCGATGGTCTGGGCATGCTCGTCGAACAAGCAGCGCTGGCGTTCGCCCTGTGGTTTGGGCAGACACCGGATTCCGAAGCCGTCTATCAGAACCTCCGCACCACGCCGTGAGGGCTATCGCGCTGCAACTGGTCGACGCTGGCAACGCTGACCAGCCGATCGCGTTCGCCTGTCGCACCGGCTGCGCGGCTTGCTGCATTGCGCCGTCGATCAGTTCGCCGATTCCGGGCATGCCAAACGGGAAGCCAGCCGGCGTGCCTTGCGTGCAGTTGGACGCCGACCTGCGCTGCCGAATTTTTGGGCAGCCGGAGCGGCCGAACGTTTGTTCGAGCCTGCGGCCCGATCCGGCCATGTGCGGCGACAGCCGGGAACAAGCTTTGGCCTACTTGACCGACCTGGAGCAGGTCACCGCATCGGGCCAAATTATGTGAAGGCGGGCTGAAGCGGGCAGAGTCCGGGCGCCTGCCGACAGAGCAGCGCATCCCTTGGTTACGACTGGTAAACTGACGCATTCTCTTTGCGGACCAGGCATTCCCATGACGGACCTTGCTCATCGCGCCTCTGCGATTGTCGACCCTGATTACACCCTTGAGCACAAGTACACGCGCGAGCACGGCCGGATTTTTCTGTCCGGCGTGCAAGCCCTGGTGCGCCTGCCGATCATGCAGCAGATGCGCGATCGGGCAGCCAAGCTCAATACTGCTGGCTTTATCTCGGGTTACCGCGGCTCACCGCTCGGCGGCTTCGATTTGGAGCTCTGGAAGGCGAAGAAGCACTTGAAATCGGCCAATGTGATCTTCACCCCGGGTCTGAACGAAGACCTGGGTGCGACCATGGTCTGGGGCTCGCAGCAGACGAACCTGTTCCAAGGCGCACGTTACGACGGCGTGTTTGGCATGTGGTATGGCAAAGGCCCGGGCGTGGATCGCACGGGCGACGTGTTCAAGCATGCGAATGCCGCCGGCACCTCGAAGTTTGGCGGCGTGCTCGCGCTGGCTGCTGACGATCACGCGTGTCGGTCCTCAACGCTGCCACACGGTTCGGAGCACGAGTTCGTATCAGCGTACATGCCGGTGCTGAACCCGGCCGGCGTGCAGGACATTCTCGACATGGGTCTGCTCGGTTGGGCGATGAGTCGCTTCACCGGTCGCTGGGTCGGCTTCAAGACGATCGCCGAAACGGTCGAGTCGTCCGGCTCGGTCGACGTGAATCCGCACCAACTCGACATCGTCATTCCCGATGACTTCGTGATGCCGGTCGGCGGCCTCAATATCCGTTGGCCAGATCCGCCACTCGATCAAGAATTGCGCATGCACCAGTATGCGACGCAGGCGGCGTTTGCGTTTGCGCGTGCCAACCAGATCGACAAGATCGTCATCGATTCACCCAAGGCCCGGCTCGGCATCGTCACGACCGGCAAGAGCTATCTCGATGTGCTGCAGGCGCTCGAATACCTCGGTATTGGCCTGAAAGAAGCAGCTGATATCGGCATTCGCGTCTACAAGGTCGGGATGACCTGGCCGCTGGAGCCGATCGGTATCCGCAATTTTGCGCGCGGCCTGGAAGACATCATCGTCGTCGAAGAGAAGCGCAGCTTCCTCGAATCGCAGATGAAAGAGGCGATGTACAACTGGGATCACGCCACCCGGCCGTCGATCGTCGGGAAGTACGATGAGGCCGAAAACTGGATTTTGCCGTCGACCTCCGAACTGACGCCGGCCCGCATTGCGCGCGTGATTGCGAAGCGCCTGTCGCGCTTTTTCACCTCGGACGTCATCGAGTCGCGCCTGAAGTGGATTGCCGATAAGGAAAAGGAGCTTGCGCTGCCGCGCGCAAACTTCCCGCGTGCGGCGCACTATTGCTCAGGCTGCCCGCACAATTCATCGACTGTGGTGCCCGATGGCACGCGCGCGCTCGGCGGCATCGGTTGCCATTACATGGTGACCTGGATGGACCGCAAGACCGATACGTTCACGCAAATGGGTGGCGAAGGCGCGACGTGGTGCGGCCAGGCGCCGTTCACCGACGAAGAGCATGTGTTCCAGAATCTGGGTGACGGCACCTACTTCCACTCGGGCTCGCTGGCGATTCGCCAGGCGATCGCTGCGGGCGTCAACATCACCTACAAGATTCTCTACAACGATGCGGTGGCGATGACGGGCGGCCAGCCCGTGGACGGCACGCTCACCGTGCCGGATATCGCCCAGCAAGTGCATGCCGAAGGGGTGCATACGATCATCGTGTTGAGCGACGACATTGGCAAATGGTCGCGCCGGGATCTGTTTCCGTCGGGCACCGAGTTCCTCGATCGCAGCGAACTCGATACGGTGCAAAAGCGGCTCAGCAAGGTCAAGGGCGTCAGCGTGCTGATCTACGACCAGACCTGTGCGGCCGAAAAGCGTCGTCGTCGCAAGCGCGGCAAGATGGTTGATCCGGCCAAGCGCGCGTTCATTAATCCGGCAGTCTGCGAAGGCTGCGGCGACTGCGGCGTGAAATCGAACTGCGTGTCGGTGCTGCCACTCGAAACCGAGTTCGGCCGCAAGCGCGAGATCGATCAGTCGAACTGCAACAAGGATTTCTCTTGCGTCAAAGGCTTCTGCCCAAGCTTCGTGACGATCAACGGCGGTGGCTTGAAGAAGCGCCAGCCGAGCGGTCAGTCGCTCGACGTGAACAGCCTGCCGATGCCGACGTTTGCGAGCAATCTCGATCAGCCTTGGAATATTCTGGTGACCGGCATTGGTGGCACCGGCGTCGTGACGATCGGCGCACTGATCGGCATGGCTGCGCATCTCGAAGGCAAGGGCACCTCGGTGCTCGACCAGACGGGGCTGGCACAAAAGGGCGGCGCTGTGACCACGCACGTGCGGGTCGCGAAAACACCGCAGGACATTCACGCCGTGCGAATTGCTGCTGGCGAAGCGGACCTCGTGCTGGGTTGTGACATGGTCGTGGTCAACGACTACTGGGCCTTGTCGAAGATTCGCGCCGATCGCTCACAAGTCGTGCTGAACACGTATGAAGCGATGCCGGGTACGTTTACGCGCAACACCGACATGCAGTTCCCGAGCAACGAAATCGTGCGGGCCGTGAAGACCGCACTGTCGGGCCGCGATCCGGAGCAGATCGAAGCGACCGAGATCGCCACCATCCTGCTCGGCGATTCGATTGCGACCAATACCTTCATGCTTGGCTATGCGTGGCAGAAGGGCTGGGTGCCGGTAACGCTGGAATCGCTGATGCGTGCCATCGAGTTGAACGGCGCGGCGATCAAGATGAACGTGTCGGCGTTCAACTGGGGCCGCCTGGCTGCCCACAATCCGGCCGCTGTGCGCAAGGCAGCAGGTGAGAAGAGCAAGCCCGAAGCCGCTGAGTTCATCACCACACCTGGCAGCCTCGCGACGAGCGCGGCGTTTGAAGGCTTCGGTGCACTGTCCGGCAATTTGGATGAAGCCGTGGCGCTGCGTGCGAAGTTCCTGACCGAGTATCAGGATGAAGCCTATGCCCGTCGCTACGTCGACTTCGTCAACAAGGTGCGCGATGCCGAGAAGGCCAAGCTGGGCAGTGATCGCCTCGCGACCGCTGTCGCGCGCTACGCGTTCAAGCTGATGGCCTACAAGGACGAGTACGAAGTCGCGCGGCTTTACACCACCGGCGATTTCGAAAAGCGCGTCAAGGAAACCTTCGACGGCGACTTCAAGATTCAGTTCAACCTCGCCCCGCCGCTGCTCGCGAAGAAAGATGGCAACGGCCACCTCGTGAAAGCCGAGTACGGCCCCTGGGTGTTCAAGGCGTTCAAGGTGTTGGCCTGGGCCCGCCGCTTCCGCGGCAGCTGGCTCGATGTGTTTGGCCGAACGGAGGAGCGCAAGATGGAGCGCCAGCTGATCGCCGATTACGTCAAGCACATCGAACAAGCCCTGTCGGTGCTGAATGCGGACAACTTGCAAACCGCCGTCGATCTGGCCGAAGTTCCGGAACAAATTCGCGGCTACGGTCATGTCAAGGAAGCGCATGTCGAGAAAGCACTGAAGCGCCGTGATGCCTTGCTGGCGACACTCCAGCAACCGGGCGCGGGCGTTGCCAAAGCGGCTTGAGGCGGGGTTTGAAGGAATGGATCCCGACTTTCCGGGCTGTGTGAAAGCGGCTTTGGCAGCTGCTTTCATGGCGTCTGACGCCATCGCGAGGCGACTGACTCTGTTGCCGTCATCCCGACTTGCGTCGGGATGACGGCAATGAGATGGCGCCGCAAGCTCCAACCGTTTTTACACAGGCTGTTTCGCTGGCATGACGGCGAGTAGGCCGAGCGCTAGCTCCGGCTCGGGACAATATTCGATGCGCGAATCAACGCACCTTCGGTGCGACTGGCGCTCCCACGCGCGTGGGAGAAGGCCAGGGTGACGGCTACTTGTGTCAGGACGCCTTCGTTTGAATCGCGTATTGCCAGCAGCAGTCTGAAATGCGAAAACCCGCACCGGTCCATCGACCAGAGTTCCAATCTTCTATGCCCCTCGAACCAGAGCTGATCGCCGCATGGGCCGACGCATACATTCGCGAGTCGGCCAAAGACCGCGACCGAACCAAGACATCGGACGATTGGTGGGCCGTTGCGGACCTGATGCTGCCCAAGACGCTTGATAACGCCGAGAATGCGTGGCAGGTGATTCACGCGGTGCTCGCCAGAAAGCCTTCGGATCGCGTCATCAGCGTGCTCGCAGCCGGGCCCCTTGAGGACTTGATTGCGGCGTTTGGCCCGGAGTTCATCGACCGAATTGAGCAGGCGGCGAAGCAGGATCCGGCGTTTCGCCATTTGCTGGGCGGTGTCTGGAAGCGCAGCACCGATGCGGTGTGGGCTCGCATCGAACGCGCCCGCGGCGCTGTGTGGTGATCAGCCGCCCTCTTCAACGTTCGAACGCAGGCGCCGTGTCAACTAAGGAGGGTCTGAACCGGTCCATCCTGGACGTTCAGACCCACAATGAGTCCGGCACATGTCCGGACTCATTGCTTCAGAACCAAGCACTTGCGTGCTTGGTTCCGGGCGGGCCATCCATGGCCAGTATTTGCCGGTCTGAATAAGTCCATCCTGGACTTTCAGACCGGCACTGAGTCCGGCACATGTCCGGACTCAGTGCTCCAGAATCAACCACTTGCGTGTTTGATTCTGGGCGGGCCATCCATGGCCAGTATTTGCCGGTCTGAATAAGTCCATCCTGGACTTTCAGACCGGCACTGAGTCCGGCACATGTCCGGACTCAGTGCTCCAGAATCAACCACTTGCGTGTTTGATTCTGGGCGGGCCATCCATGGCCAGTATTTGCCGGTCTGAATAAGTCCATCCTGGACTTTCAGACCGGCACTGAGTCCGGCACATGTCCGGACTCAGTGCTCCAGAATCAACCACTTGCGTGTTTGATTCTGGGCGGGCCATCCATGGCCCGCATCGCCTCTGAACTTGTTCAGAGGCTCCCTAACTCTTACCACTGCGTACACACCCACGAAGCCGCTTAGCTCAGCACCTGCCCGAAGCGCCGAAGCGATTGCTCAATGTCGCGCTGATCGATTGCCCCGTACCCGATCACCACACCGGGCGTGACATCGGTCGCCAAACTGGCGTCGCGAATCAGCTGCGCACCTGGCAAATATTGGTCCATCATCGCAGCGAATCGCTTCTCCAGACTAGGCTTGGTGAAGCGCGCGGCCACATGCAAGCCCGCTTGCGCCGGCCACGGTACCAGCCACTGACGCAATGATTCCAATCCTGCCAGCAACGCGCTCTGTCGATTGCGATACACGTGCGTCATTCGGCGCACATGCGCCGCCATGTGCCCCTGCTGAATGAACGCTGCCAGCGTGAGCTGCGTGAGGTCGCAGGCATGAGGGTCCAAGGTTCGTTTCGCTGAGTGCAAGGCCTGATGTGCCCAACTCGGTGCCAGCACGAACGCGGTCCGTATCGATGGGAACAGCGTCTTGGTGAATGTTCCGAGATAGAAGACGCACCCATCCTGATCCAGCGTGCGCAAGGCTTCCAGCGGCCGGCCGTCAAACCGGAACTCACCGTCGTAGTCGTCCTCCAGAATGACACTGTTGTGGCGCTTGGCGTAGTCGAGCAGTTGCAGACGCCGCGTCAGCGGCATCGCCACGCCGGTGGGTGATTGATGCGATGGCGTCACGTAGATGAGATCCACGCGCGGCGGTAGTTGGTCAACGCAGAGGCCTTCGGCGTCGACCGGAATGGGAAGAATTCGCGCCCCGGCCGCTTGCATGACAGCGCGGAAGTACGGATAGCCCGGATGTTCGATCGCAACGCGGGTCTTGCCCGGCGTGACCAAGATCCGGGCAAGCAGGTCCACGGCATTCTGCATACCGTGCGTGACGACGACATCGTTGCCTGAGCAAGCGACCGCGCGCGACACGGCGACATGTTGCGCGATGGCCTCGCGCAGCGGCAGCACGCCAAGCGTCGACGGATACGCGAACGGTCGCTTCGACCAATCGCGCAGCACTCGCACTGACAGACGTCGCCACACATCAAACGGGAACAACCGATGCTCCGGCATGCCCGTCCGAAAGCTGCGCTCGGGCAATGTCAGCGGCGCCCCATGCAGGCCATCGGGCGGTTGCCAGATTACCTTTTCGGCGAGACGCCGATCGACGGAAATCGGCCGCTTCGATCGCAGTGGGTGCAGGTTCGCCACGACGGGTTTGGCGCCCGGCCTGGGCAGCAGATAGCCCTCGGCGATCAGCAGATCGTAGGCTCGAATCACGGTGTTGCGGGCAATGTTCAGTGCTTCGGCCACGCGGCGACTCGACGGTAATGGCGTGCCGGCGAGGAGGCGGCCATCAAGCATTGCCGCCCGCAACTGACGCTGCAGCGACTGGGTGATTGAACCTTGCCCGCGCGTCGGCAGGTCGATGGGAATCGGGAAAACTGGTTCCATATATCTCCCCTATTGTGGACTCATGATAGGTCCATGTTGCGCACATACTGGTCACCCGTCAAGCCACACGGTTGCCCCAAATGCTCAGTCTCTACTACAGCGCCACACCGAATGGCCAGAAAGTGCGCCTGTACTTGGAATCGTTCAACCTGCCCTATCACCTGATTCCGATTCGCTTGTCGAAAGGTGAACAGTTCACCCCGGAATTCAGTGCACTCTCACCGAACAACAAGATTCCAGTTCTGGTCGATCCCTGCGATCACACGAGACCCGTGACGGTCTTTGAGTCCTGCGCAATTTTGCATTACCTGGCCACCAAAACCGGACACGGTCTATCGCCTGAGCCGACGCTACAGCAAGAGACCTTGCAGTGGCTGTTCTGGCAGGCGAGCAGCCTGGGCCCCATGGCGGGGCAGGCGGGCTACTTCCGCGTGTTTTGTGATCAGCGCATCGACCACGCCATGACGCGCTACACGCGTGAATTGGATCGACTCTACCGCGTGCTGGACAAACGCTTGGCACAACGGGAGTGGATCATCGGCGACAGCTACTCGATTGCCGACATCGCCTGCTATCCGTGGATCGTGCCGCATGCGGCGCACGGGCAAGACCTCGAAGCGTTGCCACATTTGCGCCGTTGGTTTGAAGCCATTGCCGCCCGGGACGGAACGCGCCGCGCCTATGCCGGCGTCGAGGATGTCTACGGATTGCCGGAGCCACTTACCAGTGACGAGCGGCGCACCTTGTTCAGCGGCCCAAGCAACGCCAATCCGGAGTCATGACATGACGTGTTTTGTGTGTGAAACCTGTGGGACGCAGTTTGCCGAACAGAACGTGCCGCCAACACGTTGCCCAATCTGCGAGGACGATCGTCAGTATGTGGGCTGGCAGGGCCAGCGTTGGCTGACCATGCAAGAACTGGCGCAGAATCATCAGCTGCGGATCGGCGACGACGACGGGCTCCTTGGCGTCGCCATCGAGCCGAGCTTTGCCATTCCGCAGCGTGCGTTGCTGCTGCCGACCGACTACGGGAACATTCTGTGGGAATGCCTGAGTCTCGTGACCGACGCCGCGGTTGACGCGCTGTCGCAGCGGGGCGGCGTCCGCGCGATCATCATTTCGCATCCGCACTTCTATTCGTCGATGCATGCGTGGAGCGTCGCGCTCGGCGGCGTGCCCATTGTGCTGCACGAAGCGGATCGAGCGTGGATTCAGGGCCCATCGCCAAACGTGGTCTTCTGGTCTGGCGATGTCAACCCACTATCCCGTGACGTCACCCTGCTCCGCTGTGGTGGTCACTTCCCCGGCAGTACGGCGCTCCATTGGCGGGCGGGTCCACGAGGGCCCACGCTGTTTCCTGGCGATGCGCTGCAAGTGGCGATGGATCGACGACACGTCGCGTTCATGTACAGCTACCCAAATCACATACCGATGAAGACCAGCGATGTCCGCCACATCCAGCAACTACTGGCGCCCTATGACATTGAAGACGTCTTCGGTTTCAGCTGGGGCCGCAACATCCTGGGGCACGGCCGCGGGGCCGTGGACGCCTCACTCCATCGACACCTTTTGGCCGCAAAGCAATAGGACACGCCATGACGACCGCGACATCGACTCACACATCCGTGCTGCCTCCAATCGATTTCTTCCTGCTTGCCGCAATCTGGGGGGCCTCTTACTTGTTCATGCGGCTGGCCACCGAAGCGCTCGCGCCGTTTGTACTAGCTGAAGTTAGGCTGTTGCTTGGCGCGTGCCTGCTCCTGCCACTGTGCTATCGACACATCCTGCCGCTGCCGATTCAGATGTGGGGTCGAATCGCGTTGGTCAGCGTGTTCAACATGGCCGGCCCAGCGATGCTGTTCTCCTGGGCGGCACATCAGATTCCGTCGGGCGTCAATGCCATTGCCGGTGCCATGACCGTCGTGTTCACGAGCCTGATTGGCGTGGCGGTATTTCGCGAGCGACTGCATTGGCGCGCAGCTCTGGGCATTCTTGGCGGTCTGCTCAGCGTCACACTTTTGGCGCGCAGCAAGCTCGGCGACGTGACGCTGGGCTGGCCCGTACTGGGTGGGGTGGTTGCGTCGTTGTGCTATGGCATTGGCCTGCATTTGGCCAAGCGCCTGCTGGTTGGCGTCCCGGCGATGGCACTGGCTGCCGCAGCGATGATCTGTTCGGCGCTGATGATCCTACCGTTCACGCTTGGGCAATGGCCGCGCCAGGTGCCGCCGATGCACGCCACACTTTCGACCATCCTGCTCGGCCTGCTCTGTACCGGGTTTGCGTACGTGTTGTATTACCGTTTGGTAGCACGCATTGGCCCCGCCCGGACCTCCGCTGTGTCGTATTTGATTCCGGTCTTTGGCGTGACCTTTGGCGCACTGTTTCTGCATGAAACCGTGACGATGGCCATGGGGCTGTCCGGCCTGCTGATATTGGTCAGCATCGGGTTGTGCCAATCCGGCAACAGCCCACAACGTGCGGGTTCAGCAGGTATTGCAGGCCCGCCTGCGCCAACGACGCAACGCGCTGACTGCACCCGGTAAGCCGCTTGACCTGTTAGTGCGTTCGGCCGAAGCTTGAAACATGAGCACATCCCGCCCCACGTTCTTTGCAGATGCCGCCGCGTTTCGTCGCTGGCTGGTTGCCCACAGCCAGCGCGAACGCGAGTTGCTGGTTGGATTCTGGAAGGTCGACAGTGGGCGGCCTTCGATGACTTGGTCGGAATCTGTCGATGAGGCACTGTGCTTTGGATGGATCGATGGCGTGCGCCGCCGCATCGACGACGAGTCGTATGAGATTCGGTTCACATCACGAAAGCCTGGCTCGATTTGGAGCGCGGTCAACATCGCGAAGATCGAGCCATTGCGTCAGGCGGGGCGGATGACGACTGCCGGTGAGCAGGCCTACGCTGGCCGCCTCGAACATCGATCCAAGGTCTACGCCTACGAACAACCGGCAACCGCTGAACTCGATCCAGCTGACCTGAAGCGGTTCAAAGCGGATCGGATAGCGTGGACGTATTTCGAGTCCTGCCCGAAAGGCTATCGCCACGTGATGCTGCACTGGGTCACCTCGGCGAAGAAGCCCGAAACCCGGGCACTACGACTCGGCAAACTGATCGCAGCCTGTGCCACGGGCACTCGGCTTCGATAGGGCGATCGGGTGACGACTCCCATGCGCTTCGCTGACATCCGCATTCAACCTTTTGGAGACGCTGCGTGAAACGATCACGGCGGTCGCGAGCCAAGCAGCCGGACCGTGTGCCTTTGGCGTTTGCGGCGGCAGTCGATTCAGACTGGGTGGCCGATCGGATCGACACAGCCGCAAATGACCCAGGACCCAAGCGAAACGGCGACACGTTGAACGTGCTCTTTGTGTGCAGTCGCAATCAATGGCGCAGCCCGACGGGGGAAGCGTTGTTTCGCAAACATCCGGGATTGAATGTGCGCTCGGCCGGCACGAGCGCCCAAGCCAGACGCCGGGTCGCGGCAAACGATTTGATCTGGGCCGACTTGATTCTGGTGATGGAGACCAAACACCGCGAGCGCTTGCGCGCTGAATTTCCGCGGGCCATGGTCGGCAAAACAATTTCGGTCTTGGATATCCCGGATGACTATCGCTACATGGACCCAGAGCTCTGCGACTTGCTCGAACGCGCGGTGACCCAGGTACTGAGCCAGGTCATGCAGCGGGCTTGAACGGGCAGTTCTCTCGGCCCATGGCGTCGCGACCGCCGCTGCGCCCTCGCGCTTGGCAACTCACCCAAACTGGGTGCCGGCTACCAGGACCGCCGTCTGATTGACGGTCATTCCAGAGTCTGAAGCACCCGCCGCATTATGGAAGCCTTCCTATCGGGACACTGGCATGCCGATCCTCATCGACAAGCAGCCCCGCATGTTCCAGGCCATGCCAGTCATCGATTCCATGGGAGGCCGGTCGGGACTGGATGCGTCGGTGCCACAAGCGTGATGATCCATGCCCGAGACTCGTGCGATCTGATGCGTCACACTGAGGGCAAGTTGAGCGGCCCGGCAATTGCTCGGTCGGACTCCGGTCAACCCTGCGGGTTGTCATGGATGCATCCTGACGCCAGCGGCAATTCGCCATGCCGCGCGCATTTTCCGGCCATCGACACGCGATAGGATGTTGTTCTCCGTCCGAACTTTGACCCTGCCCGAGAGATGACCACGTCACCGTTCCAAGCGCTCAAATTGTGGATCATGCACGCCAGCGGTCTGTCGCGCGACGCACTGCATGTCTATGTGGGCTTGCTCGTGTTCTTTGTGGCTTGCGGCGTGTTCCGGAAGCATCAACGTAGCCTCTGGCCGTTGTTGCTCGTTGTCGTGGTCGCGTGCCTGGGTGAACTCCTGGACATGCGTGACGACCTCAGGATGGTGGGCAGCTGGCGCTGGCAGGCCAGTCTTCATGACGTCTTGAATACGTGCTTCTGGCCCTCAGTGATTTCTGTGCTGATCCGGCTTCGACTGCCGCCCTGGTCGCGGTCCTGACGCGACAGATCGCCGCCCGGGCCTTGGCGATTCGCTTTCTGCCGGCCATGTGATCTGCACGCAGACATCTGTGAGTCGCGGTATCGTTCCGGGTGCGTGTCACAATGACCATGCGCCCCCTGAACCTGACGCTGATGAACCTTTCGGACCTGGATCCGCAGTCCATTTACCTGACGCTCGCCATGCTCGCGTTACTGACGGGCGGGGTGCTCGGCCTGATGCACCGAGGCTTGATGGCCGATGTGCAGCCGGCTGCGGTGCTCTGGCGAATCGGCACGCTGCTATTGGCGTTCGCTGCGGTGTTCTTTGCGTTTCGGGGCGAGTTGCCACAGACACCATCGGTTCTGGTCGGCAACACGCTGGCGATGCTCGGTACCGCGCTGTACGCCCACGCCCTGCGGCGGTTTTTTGGCGGCAACACGGCGGCCTGGCTGTATGGGCTGGTCGCACTTGGCGTCGTGGTACTCGCGTTGTCATTAACGGTGTTTCCACTCTACCGCGCACGGGTCATCGTCGCGTCCGGCATCATGGCGACGCACATGATCGCTGCAGCCTACTGGGTCTATCGCGACGGCCAACGTGAACTCGAAATTTCTGGACGGATGATGACGGGCGTGCTGCTCTTCTGTGGCGGCATTGTCGGCGCACGGGCCATTTCGGCGCCGTTTCTACCGCCGCCGACGCATGACAACCCCGGTTTGATCAACGTACTCGGCGGCATGGTCGGCGCCATTTTTCCAGTCGTTTGCACCACGGCATTCTTGATGATGGCCACCGAGCGCTCCCGTATTCGCTTGTTGCGGGCAGCGGTCACCGATGAATTGACCGGCCTGCCCAATCGTCGCGCACTCACCGCTGAGGCCAAGCGCGGACTTGCGCAGATTCAGGGCGGCACCCAACTCGGCCTGATTCTGCTCGATATCGATCACTTCAAGTCGATCAACGATACGCATGGCCATGACATTGGCGACAAAGCGTTGTTGCATATCGCCGGCCTGTTGCGGCAGGGCGTCCAGGGCATCGCCATGGCGGGCCGGTTCGGCGGCGAGGAATTCCTGGTGGTGCTGCCGGGGGCCAATTTGGACACGACGATTGCAATGGCCGAATCGCTATGCGCCGCACTTCGGGCCACACCACTGAATCTGCCTGATCTGAGCTTGCCGATCACGGCCTCGTTCGGCGTCAGCATGGTGCGCGCCAATGACGATGCCATCGATCGCGCATTGGCACGCGCCGATGCCGCGCTGTATCGCGCCAAATCGAGCGGGCGAAACCGAGTGGCCGTGCAGGCGGATTGAACCGGCTGCCGCAAGGCCGTGAATCACTCTGACGGTTGCGACGCCAGAGCGCTTCCCGTATGCGATAGCGCGGATAGGCTGACATCAGCGCTTGGCGAAGCGAGTGAACACCGCACGGTCTGGTTATAACTCACCCTCAGGCGTTCGTGTCGTCACATCCGACGCGAGCGGCAGTGCCCAAGCCGGCGGCATCTGATTCGGAAGTATTTGGTTGTCCGGCCCCACTTCCGGTTCCCAGCGAGCCACCAGGCGACCGGAGGCCGTATCAAGACGCTCATAGATCCGGCCAAAACCACCGTGCACCGTTTCCAAGTAGATCAATGTGTCGCGACCCTGCTCGGCAAACGCCCACCGCCAGATCGGCATGGATCGTTGAATGCGATGATGCGCATCGTGTCGATACAGATGCAGTACCAACGGGATCGCATCCGGGCCGCAGCAATGGTTGTAGTAGACCACCCATCCGACCGTGCAATGATCTGCGGCGACCTGCAATCCCCTGATTGCGCGCGGCGCCAATGCCTCCGCACCCAGCGTCGCCGTCTCCGGTTCGATGACCTGCTCATTGCCGGCGCCATCGATCACCAGCACACGGCCCGCAATATCGCTTGCGCGCTCGATCCGCTCGCGCCCCGTACAACTCGACGTGCCTGCAATCGAGCAAGTCGTCATGAACAGCAGCAGGAACGCTATGGCAAATCGGTGGTCACGGCACATACGGAATCTTGGACTCCCCGCTCTGTGCACAATCGTCGCAGATTTCGGGCAGGCCGGGAACCAAAGACCCGGCAACCAGTGTCACCGCGGAGGCGGTTTCGAAGACGGAATCTCGAGAAGTCTTTTGGGCGTCCCGTTGTCTACGGGTGTAAGCGTTACATCGTTCTGGCGGTTCGCCGTCCTATGCTTTACTAAAACGTGCGACGCGCGCCAAAACGGGAGAAAAACGTGGCGAATTCATCTCTTCCAATGTGCCGCGCCACTGGTAGCACGTGCCGCAGAGGCAGGCCCGCTGCCTGCCCTGCGCTTATTGGCGATCAGGCGGAGATTGCCAAATTCTCACGTTGATAGATGCGTGCCGCGATGAAGCTGACGATCCCTGCCAGCAGCAAGCCACTGCCCATCAAGCTCGCCCACTCCAGGCTGGTGATGGCTTCGTTGCGAACCAATTTCATGACGGCGTG
Source organism: Ahniella affigens (assembly GCF_003015185.1). Classification (GTDB taxonomy): domain Bacteria; phylum Pseudomonadota; class Gammaproteobacteria; order Xanthomonadales; family Ahniellaceae; genus Ahniella; species Ahniella affigens. The sequence goes on along the minus strand of NZ_CP027860.1, from coordinate 5,712,562 downwards.
ATGCTGACCTAGCAGCGGCACAAAGAACATCCACAACACCGGTTTGGTCGGCACGACCATCAGTATCATCGACGGAATCGCCGGGATGATGTTCAGGAGGCCGAGCCAGCTCTGTGCTTCACGGAAGCTTTTTGCATACGCCGCGATCGACGTTTGCACGGCAGAGGCCAACAGCACCACCGGGCCCAATGCAATCAGCATCTGCAAGAACACCAGGATGCTGAAGTTGAACTTGAAGCCAAGTTGTTTGAGCGGCAGCATGGGCATGATCACGGCAAACGCGATCAAGGTGACGACCAGCGATGCAATCGCAAATGCGGAGGTCGCCAGCAACTTGCCCAGCATGATCTGCCAGCGCGGCACCGGATTGGCGAGCAGTGGCTCCAGTGACTGCCGTTCGCGCTCGCCCGCGGTCGTGTCGATCGCGAGATACATGCCGCCCATGAAGGCACCGAGCACGAGCACATACGGCAGGAAGCTCAGGATCATCGCGCCGCGGGCCTCAGGGCTGGCCTGATCACGATCGACAATCGCAATCGGGTGAATGATGCCGGGATGGACACCACGCGCCACGAGACGGAGTGCGCCCACCGAATTCCCGTAACGCTCCAGTACGTTCTCCAGTCGCGTCCGATCGGAATCGCCATCGCGCTGTGAGGAGTCGTAGATCAACTCGACCGGCGCTGGGTCGCCCTTGCTGAACGCTTTGCCATAGTCCCCATCGAGGCGCATGACAATATTGTGATCCTGGGCCTTGACGGCTGCCTCTGGATTCTCGGGGCCGTCCTTGATGTCGATGTTCTGCGTGCGCAGGTAATCGATCAAGGTCGGTGCATGTTCGGCGCCGATCACCGGCAGCTCCAGCGGCTTTTCCGCGCGCTTGGTTTCGCGACTGATCACTGTCGACAGAATCAGCGCGAGGATCAGCGGGCCGATCAATGGGCCAATGATCAGCGCGTTCATGACCGTCTTGCGGTCGCGCAGGTTTTCTAGAATTTCCTTGCGGAAGATGGTGTAGATGGGCGATTTCATCCGAACAGTCCCTCGTCCGTGCCAATGATCTTGACGAACGCATCTTCGAGATTGCTTTCGTCGGTTTGGGCGCGCAGTTCATCAGGGGTGCCTTGCGCCACGACGTGGCCCTTGGCAATGATGATGATGCGATCGCAGAGCAGCGCGACCTCCTGCATGATGTGGCTGGAGAACAGCACGCAGCGACCCTCGGCCTTGAGCTGATGGAGGAATTTGCGCATCGCGCGCGTGGACATCACATCCAGACCATTGGTCGGCTCGTCGAGAATCACGTTTCGCGGATTGTGGATCAGCGCTCGAGCAATCGCCGTCTTGACGCGCTGCCCTTGCGAGAATCCTTCGGTTCGGCGATCGGCGATGTCGTCCATGCCGAGTGCTTCGATCAGTTGCTGCTCGCGCGGTCGGGCTTCGGCATCGGGTACATCCTGTAGTTCGGCAAAGTAGCGAATGTTCTCGCGCGCGGTGAGGCGCTTGTAGAGCCCACGCGAGTCGGGCAGCACACCGAGTTTGCGCCGCACTGCCACGGTTTCGGTCTGCGCGTCGAGCTGATCAACGAGCACCTGCCCGGTGTCTGGCTTCATCAAGGTGTAGAGCATGCGCAACGTGGTGGTTTTGCCGGCGCCGTTTGGGCCGAGCAGGCCGGTGATCTGGCCGTCTTCCGCGCGGAAGCTCACGCCATTCACGGCTTTGACGCTGCCAAAGGCTTTGTGTAAGTCACTGACTTGAATCATGGTCGGTCCTCAGGGCGTCCAGCCATTGGCGTTCAGAAAAGCTGGAACGGGCTTGAAGCGGTCCAGGCACGTTGTGTCGAGGTCCTTGGGCTTCAGGTCGTTGACGAATTCCGCTGCCAGTCTCGGCATACAGCCTTGGCCAATCACAATGTGGCCGCGGCCTTTGACGACGATATGGCGGCCATTCGTATACCCTTTCGCGGCTTGCTCACCGAAGCTCGGCGGCGTCACAGGATCGAACTCGCCGGATGTCAGCAACGTCGGAATATCAGACTGCATCGGCGCAAAGAAATCGGCGGGGCGCTCGCCTCTTGGCCAACCGGCACACTGGGCTTTGGCTTGCACCACAAACGCGGTGCCGAGCAATGTCTTCGCATCCAGTGGATCCGGCTCGACGTCGGGCAGGTCCTCGGAGCACATGACCGACCATTGCATGCCGTACGTGATGCTTTCGCCGAGATCGCCGGCCACCAATTGCGCCTGCGCCATCATGACATCCGCTCGATTGTTGATCGCTTCGTTCAATGCCCAAGGAATCAGCGCGGCTGATTCCGGCGCATAGGCGAACAACCGCACCACGGCGACCAGCGCATCGTAGGTCAAGGTTTGCGTTTTGCCTTCGCCCGTCTTCGGGTCGCGAAAGCTCACTTCACGCGGCGAGCGCTGCAGCTCGGCCTTCAATTGTTCCAGCGCAGCCCCCGGGTCGCCGAACTGCGCCTTGCATTCGGGCGCTTTGCGGCAGCGCTCGAAAATGCCGTTCAATGCATTCTCAAGGTTACGCGCGTGCCCCGACGCCAGACGATGTTCGGCCGGCACGACGCCGTCGAGGATCATGCTGCGGATCGACTGTGGGTAGTAGTGCGCATAGACCTGGGCCGCGCGGGTGCCATAGGAGCCGCCGATGAGGTTCCACTGCTTGGCGCCAATGGCCTCGCGCACGGCCTCGAAGTCTTTGATCGCAACCGTGGTGGTGTACTGGCGGACGTCGGCTTTGTCCTTCAGCGACGCCGCGCAATCGGCAGCCAGTTTGGTTTGCGCATCCGGGCTTTCCATGAGGACGGGCTGCGCTTCATCGGCTTCGGGCATCACGCACTTCAGAGTATTCGATTCGCCGGTACCGCGCTGGTCGATCAGCAGAATATTGCGTTTTTCGCGAATCCGGCTCAGCGCGCCCGCAATCATCGGATAGGCGTCTACGGCCGACTGGCCAGGGCCGCCAGCCAAGAACAACACGGGATCGGCTTCGGGCTCACTGGCTTGCGACTTGCCAAGCCCAATGCGCAAGGTGATCTTGCGGCCTTCCGGCTCATCGTAGTTCTCGGGGACTTCAAGTGTGGCGCATTGCGCTTCGAGCACGTCGCTCAGGCGGCGGTCTTCGAGGTCGCAGTTCGTGAAGTGCAGTGTGCCGAGATCCGTCGCACGGCTGCTGCTGGCAGCAGAAGCCAGGGCAATCGCGAGCGCGATGACCGCCCAGCGCACCTCCCCGCGTCGGCAGAAACCCGGGCCGCCGACGTTGGATGGCGGCGAATAGGGAACAAAAGGCAAAGGCATGTGTGGTCCTCGTTCAAGTCGGTTGACCCTGAGGGCAGCACTTTAGTGACAACACGGCCGGAAGGCGAAGTGATGAGTGTCAGGCGATTGCGTGACAGCTGCCCCAAACAGCGCGGATGACCCGGGTCGCCTCCAGAAGCGGCCGAGTCGCCGGGCGGACGGTTCAACCGTCGGCCCGGCTCGTTTCATACGTCAGTGCTTCTTGCCAGGCGTGACCATGAGCCGGTCAATCCAGGCAATGCCGATCGCAGACAGGATGAACACGGAGTGGATGATGGTTTGCAGAATCACAGCATCCCATGTGGTCTTGGCGTGCGGCAGGCCAATCGAGCCGGCTTCGATGAACGTCTTCAGCAGGTGAATCGAGCTGATGCCGATGATCGCCGTGGCCAGCTTGACCTTGAGTACGGTCGCATTGACGTGCGACAGCCATTCCGGCTGGTCAGGATGGCCCTCCAGCCCCAGCCGGGACACGAACGTCTCGTACCCGCCGACGATGACCATGACCAGCAGGTTCGAAATCATGACCACGTCGATCAGGCCGAGAACGACCAGCATAATTTCCTGCTCACCGATCGTCGCCACATGTGACGTCAGGTGCCAAAGCTCTTTCAGGAACAGAACCACGTAAACACCCTGGGCCACGATCAGGCCCAGGTACAAAGGCAGTTGCAACCAGCGCGACGAAAAGATCAACCAGGGCAAAGGGCCCAGGTTTTGTGGCGCGTCAGTGGCGGTCGATTTGGGATCGGCCATGTTGGCGAGCTACCGGATCAATCGGCTTTGTATTGGTCGTGGCAGCCTTTGCACTGCTCGATCAGCTTGCCGAACTCGGGCTTCAGCGTCTCCAGCGTGCCGGTCTTGGATGCTTTGTACAGGCTGTTGGCCTGATCCTGGAACGACTTGAGCTTCGCGCGGAAGTCGGCTTCGTTTTCCCAGATGTCGGGCTTGGCGTCGGTGCCGCCCTTGTCGGAGCCTTTCGGCCAATGCTCGTCGAGCATTTGTGCCATGAACGCCGCATTCAGCGCGCGCTTCTTGAATTCCGTTTGGTCAAACGGGATCTTTTCACGAACCATGCCACCCATGGTGCCCACGTTGAACGCAATCAGTTCGAAAATCGCATGCCGTCGTTCGATCGCGTCTTCTTCCGGCGTGGCCGCCACGGCCGGCGCTAGCAGGGTGAGCAGAAGAACAGCGGAGATCAGGGTTCGCTTCATGGAGGGGGCTCCTGGGGTGACGGATGGATAAGAATAGCATTGGCGATCGGTTCGGCGCCCGGGTGGGTCTGTGCCAATTTGGGGCTGGTTAGGGCGCCCTGGATCACAGTTTCTGCACATGCAGGGCTGCTGACCGCAGACCTTGGGGGCGGTATCCTTGGCGCCCTTGCTCAGGAGCCCTCCCATGTTGACGCGCGTTTTGTCCTGGTGTTTGTTCGGTCTCGGCTCAACGGGTGCGTTGGCCGCCATGAAGAGTGAAGCCGTTGCGTACCGGCTGGGTTATACCGACATGGCGGGCGTGCTCGTCTTCGACGATGCAACCGACACCAAACGGCCGGGTCTGCTAATGGTGCCGAATTGGTATGGCGTCAATGACGGTCAGGTCGAAAAGGCCAAGGCCATTGCCGGCAGCAAGTATGTAATTTTCATTGCCGACGTCTACGGCACGTCGGTCCGCCCAACCAATAACGAGGAAGCTGGCAAAGCTGCGGGCGGCATGTACCAGGATCGCTCGGTTCTGCGTCAGCGGGCGCGCGCCGCCTTGGACGCGTTTAAGGGCAAGGCGACCGATGCGCCGATTGACTTGAACCGGCTTGGCGCCATTGGGTTTTGCTTTGGCGGCGCGACGGTGCTGGAGCTCGCACGCGACGGTATCGAACTTGCGGGCATTGCCTCGTTCCACGGCAACTTGGGTGCCGATCCGAAGTGGCCTGTCACGTCGATCAAGACCCCAATTCTCGCCATGAATGGCGCCGATGACACGTATGTTCCTGCCGAGCAGATTTCGGCATTCACGAACGAAATGCAGGGCGCGGGCGCGGACTTCCAGTTCGTCAACTTTGGCGGTGCCGTGCATTGTTTTGCCGAGCCCGACGCGAATTCGCCGGGCTGTCTCTATAACGAGCGCGCCGCCAAGCGCGGCTTCCAGATGATGAACAACTTCTTTGACGACGCGTTTGCGAAGCATTGACCGCCGTTCGCCAGTGGCGGCAACAGTGACTGGCTCCTGATCCGACGCGCAGGTTTCGGATCAGGCCGTTGACGGCTTCAACGTTTCAGGTAGCCCATGGCAAAGCTCTATTTCTATTACTCGGCAATGAATGCCGGTAAGACCACGACGCTGCTGCAGAGTGCACACAACTATCACGAGCGCGGGATGCGCACCTTGATCCTGACGCCGCGTCTGGACGACCGGTACGGCATTGGGCTGGTGCAATCGCGCATCGGGCTGAAGGCGCGCGGTCAGATCTTTGAAGGCGGCGATGATCTCTATGCGCTGGCAAGAGGCGATGTCGAGGCGCACGGCCAACTACACTGCGTGCTCGTCGACGAGGCGCAGTTTCTCTCCAAGGCCCAGGTATGGCAGCTGACGGATATCGTCGATGAGCTCAATGTGCCGGTGCTCGCTTACGGGCTTCGCACCGATTTCCGCGGCGAGTTGTTTGAGGGCTCGAAGTACCTGCTCGCCTGGGCCGATTCGTTTCAGGAGATCAAGACGATCTGCCATACCGGCCGCAAAGCAACGATGGTGATTCGCGTCGACGCGAATGGTCGCGCCGCAACAGAGGGCGCGCAGGTCGAGATCGGCGGCAATGATCGCTACGTGTCGGTGAGCCGCGCGGAGTTCAAGCGCTTGACACAGGAAGGCGGGCAGATTGAGCCACAGCAGGTGGACTTGCCGCTGCCGCCGGTGTGATCTCTTGCGCGCTGTTGCGCGGGACGATCGACAATTTTGAATCTGGTTTTTTGCCTGAGGCACGTTGCGTGACGTGACGCGTCAGCCGTGCGTACTGCCAAGTAGGGTCTGAATCAGTCCATCCTGGACTTTCAGACCCGCGCTGAGTCCGGCACAGGACCGGGCTCAGTGCTCCGGAATCAAGCGCTTGCGCGCTTGATTCCGGGCGGGCCATCCATGGCCCGCGTCGCCTCTGAACTTGTTCAGAGGGCCCCTAATTGATGAGGAGTGTCGTGATGAAAGTTCTGGTGATTGGCTCGGGTGGCCGCGAACATGCAATCGCTTGGCGCTTGGCGCAAGCCGCGCGGGTGACGGAAGTCTTGGTGGCACCGGGCAACGCAGGCACGGCGCGGGAGCCGAAATGCCGGAACGTGTCGGTAAGTGCGATGGACGTTGATGGCTTGGTGCAGCTCGTTCGCTCGGAGGGCGTGACGCTGACCGTGGTCGGCCCCGAAGGCCCGTTAGCGGCAGGTGTCGTCGATCGATTTCGTGCAGAAGGCTTGCGCATTTTCGGGCCGACCCAAGCTGCTGCACAGCTCGAATCGAGCAAAGCGTTTACCAAGGACTTTCTGGCGCGCCATCGCATTCCCACAGCCGCGTATCGAACATTCACCGACACCAGTCCGGCAATCGACTACGTGCGCGCCCAAGGCGCACCGATCGTCATCAAGGCAGACGGATTGGCGGCAGGCAAAGGTGTGGTTGTTGCGATGACACTCGATGAAGCCGAGTCCGCCGTGCGCGATATGTTGTCGGGGAACCTGCTTGGTCAGGCTGGATCGCGCGTGGTGATCGAGGAGTTTCTTGTCGGCGAAGAAGCAAGCTTTATCTGCATGGTCGATGGTCAACACGCGCTGCCGCTGGTCACCTCGCAAGATCACAAGCGCGTGTTTGATGGTGACCAAGGCCCGAACACCGGTGGGATGGGCGCCTACTCCCCCGCGCCCGTGGTGACCGCTGCCGTCCACGAGCACGTGATGCGCGACATCATCCTGCCAACGATCAACGGCATGGCCACCGATGGCATTCCATTCACCGGCTTTCTGTATGCCGGCCTGATGATCAACGCCGACGGCCAAGCAAAAGTCATCGAATTCAATGCCCGCATGGGCGACCCCGAAACGCAAGTCATCATGCTGCGCCTCCAAAGCGACTTCAGCGCGCTGCTCGAAGCCGGCATCGACGGACGCTTGGATGCCGTCGAACCCGACTGGACCACACTCGCTTCCGTCGGCGTCGTGATGGCCGCCGAACACTACCCTGGCACTGTGCCGCAAGGTGATGTGATTGCCGGGC